>CAZCWR010000025.1:0-14820 GCA_964502455.1 uncultured archaeon
ACCGTGGAGGAACTTTCGGTCGGTGACGAGACCTGTGCCGGCTCCTCATCGAACAGGGCAGACATCAGCTCATTCCGGTGCTCCGCGATACGATCACGGACCTCGTTGAACACGGCGTCTTCGCGGCGCAACATATTCTCCGCGTTCACGTTGGACTTGACGGACAGCACCGCCAGGTTGACGATCTTCTTCTGCCGCCGGTCGATAATATCTTCAAGAATATGCTTCGCATTCCGGTACTCCTTGTTCTGTACGTAGTCCCCGGACTCCTTCTTCATGTCCAGATAGTTCCGGGCACGGTCAAAGAATCCCTCATCCAGTTCCTGCAACACATCCTTGTTCCGCTCCTGGCTCTGCACCTTCCGCAACTCATCAAACGTTAGAATGTCTTCCCCCATACCATTACCCGTGTACAACAGGAAGATTAAAGAGGATTATGCCTCATTCACAGCACCACCAGAAACGGGAGCAATACGGACTGTAGACTGGACTATTGGTTATGACACCGCCGGATCAGAGATTAGTGGTGTATTCTTCTCATCAGTGACTGCGAGTAGACCAGTATACTTCCAGGGAGCATTTTCCATAGTGGCTCTACACCCTTCAAAGATGTGACGTATTTATTATTTACATCTTGCAGTAACACTATGAAACAGCCGAGTGTGTTGAATACGGCAGATGTGCTAGATGCGATTGGATATAATCTTGAGCTTGAACGACCGTCTTCAAGAGAGGGTTATTCAATCTTTGGTGAACGCGATAGGAGAGAAGTAGAAGCGGGCGATGACTACACTCAGTTTAAGACATACATCGGAGTTGAGAACGAAGACTATGAAATTCCTGGGTTAGACAAGTTTGGCACGGATGGAGTGTTCACGGTAGATACATGTAATCGGGTGCCACCGCTTGGTTCACCTCCAAGGGAAAGAGACATTCGTGAAGAGGTAGAGGCAGATAGAGTTCTGGAGGTTCGTCTCCGGATTACTTACGATGAAATTTCTGAGCAGACGACGTATGAGGAGGTTGTCCGCGAAGCAGATGAATTTTTGGGCTGGGTTGAAGGTGCGGAATCCTATCGTCAGGAGATGTGAAACTGAACGGGTTAGACAATCGAATTAACGTGGCTCGTGCTCATCTCCAATCATGTCGCTCACTGCTCGTTTTTGGTGTCGTACGCAACGCCACGGTGGTAGATGCGTTCGATACGGATAGTGCTGGAGTTGATGAGGTCGAAGAAGATGCGGTGATCGGCTGTATCTGATTTCACTTTGAGTCGCCAGATGGCGCCCCATCGTGGATCCTCGATCAGTAGTACGTCTTCATGGTTCAATGGGCCGTCGTCAGCGAGTGCTTCTATCTTTTCCTGGATGCGATTCTGTAAGTCGTAAGATAGTCTGGAGAAATCGTCCTGTGCCTGCGGCGTCCATTCAATCGGCAGCATCGATGTTCAGTCGGAGACAACATCTTCGTGTGGAACGGTCGTGTTGCTTTTACGCGCCGCGTCAATGCCCTCCCGTGCCTGTTTCGACAGTCGTCGTTCGCCAATCATGCCATCTTCCTCCAAGAGCCGGCGGATCGCGTCCCGGATCAGTTCCGACTTCGAGGTATACGTACCTTTCGCCAGTTCTGCCTCGATACCCTGTTCCAGGCCGTCCGGTATATCAACACTCGTCGCCATACCAATGGCATACCATTGAATATTAATAAATATGTGGGGTGTTACACTCCCGGTTCGCATGTATTCCTACATACCGGTCCTATTTCACATTCCAGAGAAAACAGGCTGTTGTGTTACGCCCAGCAGTTCCATGTGGACGGGTTCGAGGAAGTCGCAAATGGTATAAATAGGTTAGATAACATAGTTTACAGCGGTGGTGTATGGTGGCTATTGTTGAGGATAAGGATGTTCGCTGCGGGAAGCCGGTTATTGAAGGGACACGGGTTGCTGTGGAGGATATTGTTGAAACGTTCTTTGAGGTGAGCCGTGGTGTTGAAGAAATCGCGTCAGACTTTAATGTTGAAGAGGAAGAAGTAGAGGAGGCGCTCCGGTATCATCATCGGCATCATGAGCAGTCTGCCAGTACTGTTTCTGCGTAGACGGTGTTCAGGGGCTGACATGGACGATGGTATCCTGTAAATCAGCTGCGTTCATATGCGCCAGATGGCTTTCACAGATTTCGTCTACAATAACGGTATAATGTGTCCGTGTTGTAATGTAAAGAACGCCCGGATGGGTGTCGGCGTCTTGTGCCAGTTCTTTGAAGTCATCGTCGAACGTCACCAGCACGCGGTTCGTTTCTCTGGCAACGGCAAGTACGTCCTGGTCAAGCTCACCTTTCATTTCTTCGTCAATTGCATATACGTCATACCCGCGCGCCCGAAGCTTTGCTATAACAGGCCGCGGTACATCCTCATCTGCGATCAGCTCAATCACAGCAATCAACCTACTATATGTACGATAACTGGATTATTATGGTTTATCCAGGAGCGGATGCAAACAGGTGGCCGGTCTCGTGTTCCAGAACGCATCCACCCCTACCTTCCAGAAAATCTATCCTTCACGCCATCTCTTGCCGCTCTTCAAGCTTCTCCTGGACCTCGTCGATAACGGTCTCCCGGCCGTTTTCCAGTCCTTCGATGAAGTGGTTGAGGAACCAGTTGTGGATTTTTTGCTTGGAGAGGAGGTCGCTGTAGACGGAGGCGTCGAGGTGGTCGCGGTACTCCTCCATCATGTCTACGTAGAACAGTAAACTTGTTGTTTCGCGTTCCACGTCGTCCACATCTTTGTCCAGCTCAATGAGCAGGTCGTAGAAGTCCTCGAACTCGTTGTCGCCGGCCTCTTCGATCCATGATGCTACCATCTCGGCTGCGGAGCGGATGCGGCTCCGGGATTCCTCCCGGATCTCGGCTTCGGTATCGGCCGGTGCGTCCACCATTGCGAGGAACGGGTCGTGTGCCATCACTTCGTCCTGGTGGTCGGCGTGCACCGCGTCCGGGTCGTCCGCGTCGGCCAGTGCGTTGATGTAGTCGAGCTGCAGGTCGAGGTAGTCCTCGATTTCCGGGATGATATCGTTCTCCATCCGTTTGACCAGCATCTTCTCCGCGGACCGTTTCACGAACTTCATCCCGATCCCCAATGATGGGAACGAGTCGAAGCTGTTGGAGACGTGGTCGATGGCCACGTATATCATCCGGTCCTGCGCCCATTCCACCTGTTCCTCGATCAACGTGTCCGCGGTCTGACCCATGTATATACATCCTCCTGGCACGTTTTAAAGCATCATGGTTCCACTGTGCTACCCTTGTACTGAGAATGTCTGTGAGAACTATGAGACGCGAAGTGATCTAATGCTTATTCCGCTGTTTCCACCGGCTCGCCGATGTAGTGCATCACGTCTCCGACGATGATGCTTGAACGGTGACCTCTTCCACCGGTTCACCGATGCGTTCCATGACCTGCTTGTGGAGTTTCTGGAGGCGTTCCTTGCGGTCCTCCATCATGACGACATCGCTCTGGTTCTGGAGCACGAGGTTGTGGGCGAACGGTGACGGAACATCCGTGTCGATATGCTTGTACGTGATGTCGTCGTTGCGGAGGCCGTCCACGATCTCCGTGGCGTGTTCGATGTCCATGTGGTCCTCCATGATCTCGCGGTACGTCTCCTTGATGATCGGGAACTCGGGATCGATCTTCTCACACGCGGCCAGCAGGAAGTGTGATTTCATCTGCTGCTTGCCGACCGATTTCTGGTCGCCCTTGTAGTTCCGCAGGATCATCAGTGCGCGGCCCGCCACGTGCCGGAACCGCCGCTTCATCAGCTCGGTCTTCCGGATCGCGTCCTTCAGCTCTTCGCGGAGATCGATCTCGGTCAGTTCGTCCATGATCGCGTCCAGGTCTGCCGGGCGACGCGGCAGTGTCAAGACGAAGCCGTGGTCGTCCACGACGATACCGACGTTCGTGTTCATCCGCTTCCCGACCATGTTTGCCAAAATTCTACATAGAGCGTCGTTGACACGGCGGCCGTAGATGGTGTGGAACACGAGATTGAGTTTGCCGTCATCGTCCACAGTCTCCTCGATCACGAACTCCTCGTCGGTCGGGACCGCGTCCACGTACCGGTGCTGCTCATACACGTAGGAGAGGATGGCGGAGGCCGTGTTCTGGTCCACGTAATAGTTCTGATGCACCCATTGCTTGATGTCTTCACGGGGCACACCCATCTCCAGCTGGTCCACCACTTTCCGGTTGAACGTGCCGATCCGCCGCCCGAGATCGTAGGATAGGGGGAGCATCTCGGAGAACCAGGACGGCACGGTCGGGGACTTGTTCGGCACCGCGTCAACGTAGACTTTCATGCCGCGGGCGTACTGGAACTGGTACGTGTTCCCGCCCAGCACGAAGATGTCGCCCTTCGTCAGCCGGTCCAGGAACTCCTCGTCCAGCGTACCGAGATAGTTATCGTTGCCGCGGAGCTTCACCTGGTACGCGGACTCGTCCGGGATCGTCCCGATGTTCGTCATGTATATCACGCGCGTCATCTTGCCGCGGCGGCCGAACACCTCGTCACCCGGCTCCAAATGGGACTCTTCAGGAATCTCGTCATAATCCTGTGTCTCGTAGTCACCGATCCATATCTTGCCGTACACATGCTGGTCCTCCAGGTCGGCGTACTCACCGGCCACGTACTGCAACGTCTTATCATCGTCTTCCCGTTCAAGGTTGCGGAACGTGTAGCTCTTCGTGACCGTATCGAACGCCTCATCCACGCCCCACCGCCGGTTGCAGGCCATACCCACGACATGCTGCGACATCACGTCAAGACAGTTCGTCGGGATACGCACCCGGTCCAGTTTGTCCTCCTTCGCACACCGCATCATCACGGTACATTCCAGCGCGTCGTCACGGTCTGTGACCATGACCCGACCCTTTGCCGTCTCGTGCAATTTATGCCCGGAACGGCCGATCCGCTGGATGGCGCGGGCCACACCTTTCGGACTGGAGAGCTGCATCACCAGGTCGATGTATCCGATGTCGATCCCGAGTTCCAGCGAGGTGCTGGTGACGCCGACCTTCAGGTCACCGGCCTTGAGCGCTTCCTCCACCTCCAGTCGTTTCTCCCGGCTCATGGAGGAGTGGTGCGCCCCGATCTCGTCCTCATCGTAGTGGTCCGGGAACCGGCCCTTCAAATTCTTGACGACCCGTTCCGTGGCCGCGCGCGTATTCGTAAATATCAGCGTGGTTTCGTGGTCCTGTATCAAATTGTGCATCTGCTCATACATCTCCCGGTTCACGACCTTGTAATCCGTGTGTATCAGGTCGTCCACTGGCGAATTCACCGATAAGTCCATCTGCTTCGAGGCCTGTACATCCACGATATTGCAGTCACGAGGACTCAATGAGTCCTCGTTCGAACCAGATTCCGTACCGGAAGTCTGGTGGTCACGAGGCGTCGCACCTCTATCGTCGGTGCTCGAACGGCCATCACTATCGTGAAGCCCGTGGCCACCACCTTCTTCGTACCCTACTAAAAATTTGGCGATCTCGTTGATCGGTGCCTGTGTCGCGGACAGCCCGATGCGGGTCGGCGAGTCGTGGCACATCGCCTCCAGCCGTTCCAGTGACAGGGAGAGATGCGAGCCGCGCTTGTTCTCTGAGAGGCTGTGGATTTCGTCTACGATCACGTATTTGAGGTCGCGGAATTTCTCTCGGAACTTGGGACTGTTCAGGATGATACCCAGACTCTCTGGCGTTGTGATCAGGATGTGCGGCGGGTTCTCCCGCATCTTCCGGCGTTCGTTGTCCGTCGTGTCGCCTGTTCTCACGGCGCTGCGGACCTCTGGGACGTCGTATCCCATTTCCTCGGCCTGTTCCTTGATCTCGGCGCGCGGGCCTTCCAGGTTGCGCTGGATGTCGTTTCCGAGCGCGCGGAGCGGTGAGATGTAGATCGCGTATACTTTATCTTCGAGTTCGCCCTGGTCGCCCATCAGGAACAGTTCGTTCAGGATGGACATGAACGCGGACAGCGTCTTGCCGGACCCGGTCGGCGCGGAGATAAGCGCGTTCTCATCGTTGTGAATCAGGTCGAACGAGTACTGCTGCGGCGGTGTCAACTCGTCGAACTTGGCGTTGAACCATTCCTGCACGTACGGCTCGAAATCGTCAGGGAGCGCTGTGCTTGCGTCAGACTGGTCGACAAATCGGACAGAACCCATAAGAGTACAACTATACCATCAGACGCAACCTTTAAAAATGACTTCTTGGAGGTGTGTTCACTCTGCATAGCGCCTGTACGCTGATATCAGTTCGATGGTTAGAAGAACAGAAATTCGTCCTCGTCCTCTTCTTCCTTGCCGCTCTTGTTAAGGAATGAGCGAACCAGGTCATCGACATCCTTTACAAGAACCGAATCACCTTTGAGGTAGACCTCGACACCGCCCCCGAATCCTGGTTCCACTAACAGCATCGCCTGTTCGTCTTCATTGGTGATATGTATCTGTGCGTCCACGATGTATTCGGGGCCGCCCTCGTATAGTGGACGGGTGATTACGTCTTCCTCTTCACTGGACGCAACTTCTACCCGGTCATACCAGGTATCGAGATCCTTCTCAATACCACGCCAGTACGGGAGATCGTCCTGGCTGACCCGGATAGTCTCAGGTATTGTTTGACGGTCATCTCTGTAGATCACACCCTGATCTTCCTGCCCAGTCTCCAGATGCTCCGCCAACTGAGCGTCAAGCTGTTCTAGTGCTTCAGTTGTGTCGGCATTCAGTTTGAATTCCAGACACTCTACTTCGTCTTCATACACCTCGACCTCTGCACGCTTCTTGTTCCCGTCTCCATCCTCATATGTGACTTCATGTACTACATTCAGCACATATTGCTGACCTTCGTGTGTTCCCATCTGAGGCGTTTCCCCTTCCACCTGATACGTGCTCACGTCCCCCATGTCTTCAAGCGCCGACTCCAGTTCTGCCGCCGGTATAATGGAGTCATACGTCCGCGTAATCGGAATAACCTCTGCATCTTCCGGGTCAAACGGTGTCCGATCGCTCTCATACTCGCCAGACATGATGTTACTACTATTACGTGGCATCTATTTAAATATGGTTGTCCTGTAGAACAAGGGTGTTGGCGATATAATCAGCTATCTGGCATCGGCGGACCGGTACACCCAGATACCTGCAATAATAAGCAGTCCTACGATCAGGAGCAGAACCAGTGGTGGGAAGCCGCCGGACGCTTCTTCAATACCGTCCGTGAACTCGTCCACACTGTCCTCAACCTGGTCGGTGATACCGCCCTCATCTGTATCGCTGTCGTCGGTGCCGTTCGTGGTGATGTCCGCGGACGACCCGTCCTGACCGGCCGTACCGTTGCCATCGCCCGATCCGGATGCGCCACCCATCGGGCCGGACGCGGTACCGTCCTCTGTCTCGTTTCCGTCTTCACCGTCGCCGTCCGCTGTACCGTCGTCTGCGGTATCGGTGTTGATCGGGTCGGCTTCCTCGTTCTGGAAGTCTTCGCGGGCGATGTCAACCTCGACCGTGGCCCCGCCGTAGCCGTGTTCGCTGTCATAGGCGCGGAACGTCAGAATTTCGATGTCGTTGGAGATCGGGTAGGTGCCCTCGGAGTGGTACCGTGGTGCGTCCTCTTCCTCGACCGGATCCGTGATGTTATGATGGATGACGGTATTATTGTCGGCGAGCGCTTCCCAGTACAGCGGTTCGCTGTCCCCGGTGTCGTCCTCGCTGTAGATGGTGGCGTAGAACGTGTAGTTGTTCCCATCCTTTGGGATGTAGTCCACGCCCTCGACGTTCGCGTGGTACGGGTTGTTGAACGCCTGTGCCGTGACAGGACCGACCAACAGTGCCAGCAGAACGAGTACAGCAGTCCACCGGGCACAGGCTGACGACATACCTACAGGTTCCGTGCAGTAGCATAAATATGTTGGCAGATATGTTGGCAGCTACGGCTCAGAGCAGGCGGTGCCCTACAGACGAGAGGATAGCAGCGTAGAGCATACCGAGCATCTCGAACGGGATCTTGAACACTATGACGAGGGAGAACACGGCGAAGAAGACGACGGCCTGCATCTCGCGCGTCGGCTCCACGATATTATCCAGGAACCCACGGACCTGCGGTCGCACCATCTCCGCGACACCCATCTCCTGTGGCTCACCGGTGTCTCCCGTCCTACCGATCGCGGTCTGCAGCTGGTCTGCGGCCTGCTCGCTGATGTTCTGCGGGATGGTGCGCCGTGCATCACTGAACGCGGACCGGAGTATCAGCTGTTGCTCGCCGTCGAACGACCCACTCTGCTCAGCGGTCTGGAGCACCAGTTGCTCGGTGGCCACGATACTGGCGGCGGACACGTTCTCCGCCAGTCGCGTGGCGAACCGGTCGATCGTATCCTCTTGTACTGCGCCTGTATCGCCTGTTCCGCCCATCCCGGCGAGTTCCGTGTACTCGGTGGCGATGTCGATGGTCTGGTCGGTCATCGATGCCTGCAGGTCTTCCCGGAACTCCGGTGAACCGGCGTACACCGATGCCAGCATGAGACCGGTCGCGATCGCGATGAACGTGAGCGTACTGCCAGTCGCCTTGAAATACGTCCACCCCGTGTTGTGGCCGTTGAACACGCTCTTCGCCTTGTACGATGTGAAGATGCCGCCCACGACCAGACCGGCCGCCACCGCTTTGAACAGCGGGCCCTGCCCGACGAAGCCGAGTGCAGCAAGTGTCCCGAGACTTTCCCGCCGGAACCGCTCCTTTGAGGTGGCGGCGATCACCGCAGCAGGCAGCGGCACCAGTGCCAGCACCGGCAGCACCTCGTTCAGTAACGGGGCGAACGCCATCCCGAGGAACAGGTCCATCGTCAGCGACACGCGGAAGAGCGGTGCCATCGCGACGACAGAACAGAGTGCCACCAACGCTGTCAGCCGAAGATCCAGTCCGAGGCGCTGACCAATCCCGGCAGCATCACCGTCACCGCCAGTGCTATCAGCATCAGTAGAATCGTCTCCCGTGTCCGTCATACGTCACAGTGTTTTGCAGCGCCGCATATAAATTCAGCGTTCTGCGTGAGCTGTAGAAGACGTGTATTAAATGAAGCCGAGTTCGGCGTGGGCCTCGTCACTCACGCCTGCCCGAAGCAGCACTCGAAACCGTTTTGCGGTTTCTGTGTTCGCAGGAAATCTTTGATTTCCGAGCAGGCGGCAATGCTTTTGTCGCCGATGGCGACTCCCTGCTTCACATGGAACCTAGATGAAACCGAGCTCGGCGCGAGCCTCGTCACTCATCTTGTCCTCAGACCATGGCGGGTCGAAAGTCAACTCCACTTCGACATCGTCTGGTTTAAATGCGTCCAAATCGGATAGTTGTTTGGTGACTTCGTCGCGGAAGATTTCGTGGAACGGGCAGCCCGGCGAGGTCAGTGTCATCAGGATATGCACCGTGTTGTCCGGGTTGATGGTGATCTCGTACACCAGTCCGAGGTCGATGATGTTGATGCCGAGTTCCGGGTCGATCACGTCCGTCAGTGCGTCCCGCACCATCGCTTCCGTTGCCATACGTTCAGAGGCGCGTCAAAGCTTTAAGAACCTGTACATGGTGGAAAACCACCGGCTGTTTAAGAACGTCCACAGCGGGCGTATAGTATGCGACTGGTCGCAGTTGTGGCGGACACGCACATTCCAACGCGGGCACCAGAAGTGCCAAAGGAGCTGATGCAGGATTTGGAGCGGCACGAACCATACAAGATTCTGCACGCCGGTGATATCCTGACGGAGGACGTGCTTGATGACCTTGCATTTGTTGCACCGGTCCACGCCGTACAGGGGAACAACGATGACATAGACGTACCGTACGAGTACGCGGAAACGTTTGAGCAGACCCGGATCGCGATGCGGCATCAACCCCATCTGCACGACTTCGACACGTTCGCGGACCGACACGATGCCGATATCGTGGTGCATGGCCACACGCACACTCCGAAAATAGATGAGCACGACGGCGTGACACGTGTCAACCCGGGATCACCGACCGTGTCCAAGACTGGTGACGCGACCTACGCGCTGATCAGCATCGAAGAACAGCAGTTCGACGTGGATATCCATACATTCTCGTAATACCTGATTATTACTCCTCTTTTTCCATCCCTGCCTCGGTGTATTTGTGTGAGCTGGTCAGGTTGTCCCAGATAGTCACGGGTGCAGCCTGGTCGATCTCGTGCAGGGCGTTGCCCAGTGTCGGTGCCGCCTCCTGCCGCCATTTCTCCATGAACGCTGCTTTCTCCGCTGCACTGTAGTCTTCGCCAACCTCATACTCCAATCCCTCATCGGTGTCCTGCACGTCTTCACCGTCCGTGTCCTGCAAGTACTGGAACACCCGGTTATCCTGAACAGTGTCCAGCGTCGATCCTGCTGTCTGCCGCAGATCGTTCATGACCGCGTCCACATACCCTGTAGTATCTGTTTTCCCGCCATCGGGTGCGGCTGTTTCTGATGCCGTATCAGTTTCTTCATCTGTCTCCTCATATGCGTCATCTAGAGGGCCGTCGCCGCTCGTGGCCTCCTGGTACACGTCGGAGAATGCATCCTGGTACTGCTGGTGTAACTGATCCCCAACGTCTTCGACCTCGTCCGCTGTCAGGCCGCGCGCCCAGGCATAGGCTCCGGCCAGTTCCCAGCCATCATCCGAGTCTACGCTCACATCATAGTCGCTGATCCGCCCAAGAAGCCGCATCATATGCGGTTCGCCAACACCCGTACCGGCCTTCTCCGGCGGCTCCCCGTCACTTAAAAGGAGTAGATTGCCTGTCTTCTCAACATACCGTTTAAAAAACCCTTTGGGCTCGTCTTTCCCGTACTCAAGCGAGATATCATGGCCTGTATCGCCTTCAACGTACTCTTTCAGCGTTTCTGCATACGCTTCCGGCGACTTCTCAGCACGCCCTGGCCGCCACTTACGTCCTCCAATCATAATACTACTATATGGTAGTAACTAGTATATAAGTCTTTCCCTTGTAGAACGGCAAATCGCCCAACATACCCTCAACGCATTTATAATATCAGTCGCCGACAAACCGTGAATATATGGATTTCGCCCGTTCTGGGCTTTCCGCCGCGATGATGGCCCGGCCGTCCTGGAATAGCGTGAACGCGGCGTCCGTGTTCTCAAATCGGAGTAGGTGCTCGTTCTGTTCTACAGTACCGTGCCGTTTCAGCGCCGTTGCTGTTTCAGCCAGTTCGACGGTGGTATCCGTACCGGGACGTACCTGGTACTTGTTCTCACCGCACAGGGCTGTGGTCGTCGATCCGTCTTCACCTGACAGGAACGGGAACTGGCGGTGCTGGCAGACCGTACAGTCTTCGCGTCGTTCGGTTGTGAGTGTCCGCATCTCATGTCGCTGTAGGTCGAATCGCGTCAGTCCACCCGCGTTTTGTCCGGCCAGCACATCGATAGCGGTACGGGTCGCGATGTTGGCCGCGGTCGCGGCCGTCTCCTTCAAGATACCAGCGGTCTCACAGGTGTCCAGTCGGGATGCATCAACCTCGTTGAAGAGACAGTTGAAGCAGGCGCCTGGCGACCTGGGCGGTGGATTGGATTGGCTTTGCTGGCTCCCGGCCTGCGCCTGAACCTGTTTTTTTGGGATAACTGGCATGATTTCACCGGTATGGCCGAGCGCGGAGAGGTGTATCCAGGGCGTTCTCGTCTTGATGCTGTATTCGTTCAGCAGGTATCGGGTTTCCATGTTATCCGTGCCATCCAGTACGATGTCCGCCGCATCGAGAAGTGTGTCAACCGTATACCGGTTCACGTCCGTTGTGTGCGCGTTAATTTGGATGTCACTGTTGATCGCTTCCAGTACCTGTTCTGCTGCCACAGCCTTCGGAAGCTGCTCTTCCACGTGGTCCTCCGTGTAGAGGGCGGACGTGGACAGGTTGGATGGTTCCAGGTAGTCCCGATCAATGAGGATCAAATCGGTACCGAGACGTGCCAGATTGGCTGCCATGTGGCTACCGGTAGCCCCCAGTCCGACGACGGCGACCGTGCTGTCCTGGATACACTCATGATCCACATCAAGCGGTTCAAGGCGCTGGTATCGCATAGGTCAAGACTCTGAAACAAGTTATTTAGACCTTGGCTACCACCATACCGCCGACCCTCTAACCCTCTGCTTCCTCCCAGGACACTAATTTAAAAAGGAGCACAGGTAAAGAGGGTGGTATGCGGACGATCTGGATTATCGGTGTTTTTATCTTGTGCGCTGGCATGGCTGCCGCACAACCCCTGTCCGGTAGTGCAGACGCGGTCATCTTAGATGCACCGGCAGGTGGCATGACAGCTGGGTTCGGTGGGTCTGCCATGTCATTTCTCGGCGGCTTCCTCAATGGCATAAATGATATGCTCGATGATTTCGGTATTGATATCAAGATCCCCTCTCCCAACCCGCCGAATATTACCCCGTCAAATAAAACGCCTACGCCACCAGGCCCCACACCACCTAATAATACGCCTACACCGCCAAGTCCGAATCCTCCAACACCCCCCGAGCCTGACGGAGAGGGTGTCTCAGGAGTCAACGGACAGGGCGCCTGGCAGTACAGTTCCCAGTGCGCAGGCGGATCTGTCAGCAGTCCACAGGTGGTACAGAACAGTATTTCCGGCGGGTCAGGAGAGATCAATATTGACGGTGTGATGGAGCTCCCACAATCGCCAGAATACGATGTGTCCGCCTCGGACGCACATTCAGGGCAGACACTGACAGTGACCGTACGCCTGATAGACCAGGGGGGAGGCGGTCTGTGCCCCGAACGTGGAGAATATTCCTACACAGGAAGCGCACCGGCGGGTAACTGGAACGTCAACTTCGAAGTCATCCATAATGGCAACCAGGTGTACACGGATTCGGGCAGCGTCACTGTCTCATAACCGCGTACCAGCATCCTGTATGCGTTTATCCGTTCTGTGCTACACGCCCTCACGCCTTCTCCCGCTGGTGGTACGCTCCAAGACGCGCAGCTCTATACGCAGTAATCCTTCCTGTTAACGGTCCACTGGGCGATGCCTATCACCGCGGAATAACGATTCCAAAGGTTTATGAATCTCGTAACAGCGATTGGTCTGCGGTGGTTGTGTTGCCGGAAGAACTTGGCGAGGATGGATTTACGGATGCAGTTGATAGTGGTGAAACATGGGTCATTGATTTCTGGGCCGAGTGGTGTGGGCCGTGTAAAAAGATGGCTCCAGTCTTTGAAGAGGTTGCTGACGAGGTTGAAGAGGTCAATTTCGGTAAGGTGAACCTTGAAGACCACCAGGCGCTGGCAACGGACCAGGGTGTGCGGAGCATCCCGACCTTCCTCGTGTTCGAAGACGGGGAACAGGTCGATAGGAAGATGGGTGCGATGCCGAAGGACGAGTTCCAGGACTGGGTCGAGAGCCACGCATAGCCTGTTCTCTCGTTGCGGCAGCGCTGCCAATTCCCTCCGTCTATTTAAGGATACGGTACAGTTACTGGGAGCATGGACGAATACGGGGACGTTGAAGTGACTGATGAGTGGCGGCGCGGAGCAGAGAACTTCTCAGAAATATTTACCGCGACGTATACTGATGGTGACAGTACAGAGGAGTTCACAGCCTATTATCGCGGTACAATCAGTGGGAGACAGCTCTACGTGGTTGATGGTTCGCCGATGATGCTGGATATTGGAAATGACGATGTGCCTGATACGGAACAGGTGGCCCGGTGCGTTGTTGAAAAGCTGTGGGACGGATGAGACCTGCTATCGTCAGTGCAGATCGTATTCTTCCTGTTCATACGTTTTCGTGACATCAATGAGTCGCTGAATTTTTGTCTCGCCGACTCCTTTTCCCTGTCGAAGGATATCGTTCTGGCGCTGTTCGATCACAGACGAGATGGGCTGGTCGTACGGTGCGTCTGCCGCGATAACTCGTTCTACCTTATCGACCGTAGTCGATCCGATACCACGGGCTGCACTCCACCGGCCAAGCAACGCGTCATCCAGCGTCCACGCGGTGTCCGCCCACGACTGCTGCGACAGATCCGATGCGTATTGCTCCACGGTCCAGACATTAACGTTGACCGGGATGTCACCGGTGGCGAACACGTCGAACAGGCGTTCTCCCGGTGCATCCACTGTTTCCTGCGGGACGGTAGCTGTGATCGCGGTGTCCGTGATATCCCGATCAAGGGCATTGTCGTCAACGTGGTCCGTGAGCGTGTCGTACAGGGTTTTCCCGAGGTATGCGGAGAGCGGTCCGGACCGTGACCCGTACGGGACGCGGATCGTGTAGTTCTCTCCCGACGCCTGTACGATGACCGGGACCTCCACGTCTTCGAACGTGTCAGCAAGCTGGTCCTGCCAGCCCTCACCGTCCTCTGCACCATCCATGTACCGGGCGATATCCTCGAAGGACAGCCTGTCCGCGGCAAGATCCTGCTCCGCATCATGGATCGCCTTGGATGCGTACTCCAGCACCCCGTCCACGGCGTCCTGCATCGAGCTGTACCCGGACCGGTACCGGTCAACATCCGCTTCAAGGGCGCTGATCCGATCTTCAAGCTGCTCCACGTCACGGCGGTATGTCTCCTTCTCCTCGAACACCTCCCGCAACAGCTGCGCCATCACATCCCGCTCCTGCTTCACGGATTCGTACGACTCGTCACCGTTACCGGCGTCCTCCAGCGTGTCATCGACCGCGGTATCGTCTGCCGGTTCGACCGGCTCGATATCGTAGTCTTTGCGCAGCTGCCGGATGTCGTCCTTGTGCGCCGCGGTATGGATCGAGCCGGC
>CAZCWR010000026.1:0-5083 GCA_964502455.1 uncultured archaeon
CGCCGGACGCCATCGGCAGCACATCGTTCTTCCCCTACAGATCGCTGTACATCCATTCGTTGATACCGACCGTGTCCTCGTTCTCCAGCTTCCCGAGGTTCGCGGTCCCGGTATGGAGCTGGTCGACGCCAATGATGCGGGCGAACTGGGCGATACACCGCATCGATACGCCGTGCGTCGGCATCCGGTCGAACCCGGCGTGCATCGCGCGGTGCGCGTGGATCGCCAGTCCCAGCTCCTCAGTCTTTTCGCGGACGGTCTGCAGCGCGGCCCAGCCCGTGGTGATGATGTCCACCATCACGTATTCGCCGCCCTGCTCATGCACGAACTCGGCCCGCTTCTTCATCGTGTCCGCATCCGCCGTGATATTGATGAGGTACGATTTTTTCTCACCGGTCTCGTTCTCGGCCCGGTCTCGCTGCTTCAGGCTCTGCTTGACGCGTTTCTCGAACCGGTTGAAGCTCTGGCTGGTCAGATTTTCGTCATCCTTCAGCAGGTCGATACCGCCGGTCCATGCCTCGTACCCGACCTCGGCGTGCTGCTTCGTGGTCAGCCCGACCTTCGGTTTGGGCACGGTCGCGGTGATCGGCCGGTCACCGGCGTCGAAGATTTCGTTCCGCACCGACGAGCCGTACTGTGGTCCGCGGAACGGTTCAACGATGACCTCCGGCCATTCGCAATCTTTGAGGCGGATACGGTCCACTGCCTTCATGCCGAGGATGTTCCCGGCGATACAGGACAGGATTTGTGGCATATTAGGAACTCCTTGCAGTTCCTGATTTGAAGAAGCGGTATCACCGCTTCGGGTCCCATCCGTCAGTTCGAACAGCTCTGCCGGGTAGGCGACCTTGATGGTGCCGTCCTCGTTCAGTTCGAACGCGGTCGCGGACAGGTTCTCGATGCGTTCGTCCACCTGCAGTTCGGCCCACGTCCCGTTCGAGCTTTCGGACGCCACCCGTCCGGCCGCGTCCTCCATGCTGAGGCCTTCCGCGGGCTCGATATAGAACTCACATACCAGCTCTGTTTCGTTCGGTTCATATCCTTCGTCCAAGAAGTCTTCATACTCGATGCCGACCATTGTATCACACAACTGTACTGTTGTACGCCGGCTTTTAAGCCTTGCAGTACGTTACTCTCGCTCGGCCCCGGTCAGTTCGTGGTAGTTCCGGTCGGCGTGGTCCACGAATTCTTCCGGGGCGTAGGAGCCGATGTCGGAGATGATAGCGTCGATCCGGTTCGGGGCGATCCGTTCGAACGCGTAGTTCACGATCTCCACGCCGTCCGGTGCGTCTTCCCAGACCTCTGACGCGACCCGCTGCTCCAGCGCCGGTTCGTAGTCGAACACAGTGCGGTGATCGAACTTCCAGGAGTCCGCCAGCACGTAGGCGGGAACGTCGTGCTCCTGCGCGACCGCGGTGAACAGTTCGCTTCCGATCTTGTTCAGGACGTGCCCGGAATCCGTGATGGCGTCTGCCCCGATCATCATAACGTCCGCATCCTTCAACGCGATCCGTGCCCCGGCATCCACGTAATGCGTTACCGGGATGCCGATCTCCGCCAGTTCCTCTGCGGTCTCCCGTCCCTGGTACAGCGGCCGGGTTTCCGTGTTCCGCACTGTGAACTCCTTCGTTTCCTCTTCGAACGCGTACCGGAGTGTTCCGGTGACCGTGGAGGAGTGGCAGTGCGTGAACACGGTGTCACCGTTGTCGATGAGGTCTGCGCCGGTCTCGTGGATCGTGTCCTGCGCCTCGTCCAGGTGATCCAGTACCGGGTCGAAGTTCTCGGTTGCCATCGCCACGTTGATCGCGTTGAACAGTAGTGGTTCCGTGGGCCGCGCCTCCCGCAACTGGTCTGCGACCTCTTCCAGCCGCTCCTGGTCTGCATCGTTCTCGTGCATCCGCTGCAACAGGGCGATACCGGCACGGGCTACCGCGGTCGCGCCCTGGATGTCCACGTGCTTGATACGGGTGATGATCGTTTCCGGATCGGTCATACCGGATAGATGCGTGCTGCTTCCACATAAAGTTATTGCTATGGCCGTCTGGACCGGTCGGAGAATACGTTGTTCAGGGATTCGATGTCACGCCGACCGTGCTCGGTCATCAGTTTCCCGAGTTTCTTCCGCCAGATCGGCTGGACATGGCTGCCCGGGATCAGGTCGCGGAGCCGCCCGTTCAGTGTCTTGCCTTCTTGGTCGAAATCGGTCAGGATGACGACGGTCCCGGCCTCTGTCACGGTCCGGGCGAACGCGGGCAGGCCATTGGACTGCGAACAGGTATAGATGGGTTGTGTGAACCCGGCCTTCTGCAGGGCTTCCCGGTCCCGCTGTCCTTCCACCACGGCCGCGTCCACGTCCCGGTTCATGTCCGTAACCAGGTCCTGTACCGCTGTCTTCAACTGCATGCTCATACCGGTCCTGCCGTGATGAGGGTTATTAAACATGTTGCTTCTCCGGTCTGCGTTGAATCTGCAAGGAGTTGAAAAGTATTGGCCCCGGACTGTGCATACATGCCGGACACACCTGACGATCTGGTAGACTACCTGCAGCAGCGCGGTATCCTGGAAACGGACAGGATCATCGACGCGTTCCATGCGGTACCACGTGAGCAGTTTGTGCCAGAAAAGTACGCGTCGCACGCGTACAGTGACACACCGCTCCCCATCGGCAGTGACCAGACCATCTCCGCACCGCACATGGTGGCGCACATGACGGAACTGCTCGACCCGCGGTCGGGCCACCGCGTGCTGGAGATCGGGGCCGGCAGCGGCTACCAGGCCGCCATTTTATCGCACCTTGTGGACGAGGTCATCACCGTCGAGATCGTGGAGGAACTCGCGCAGCAGGCGCGTGAGAACCTTTCAGAATATGAAAACGTGCAGGTCATCCATGGCGACGGCTCGCAGGGATACCACGATGCGGCGCCGTACGACCGTATCCTGTACACTGCGGCGTCACCGCGCCGTCCACCAGAAGACGTATTCGACCAGCTCGCGGACAATGGCATGCTGATCGCACCGATCGGTGATCGCAGCATCCGGGACGGTTGCTGCTCGAACAGCGTTTATTCGGAACGCTGTGATACGCACCAGACATTGAACGTGTACCGGAAGCAGGACGGGGAGGTCACGGAGGAGCAGCACTACGGGGTCCGGTTCGTCCCACTGACCGGGGAAGAAGGCCGGGAAGAATAGTGTATATACTGCGTTACAGACTGTTCTATACGGTTCAGGGCCGTGGTAGACGGTACCCGCGGTCCTGCAGCCGCTCCAGCAGGTATCCGGCGCCGGCGGACAGCCCGGTGAACACCGCGATGAACACGACATGAGCTATAACAGTACCGATGCGAGCGGTGGAGATCGCGTCTGGAAGCGTGGACATCCCGGGCGGCAGCTGCGTGGTGAACGCAACGATGATGGCGACCAGCAGTCCCGTTCCGGTAAACACGTGCGTGTACCGCATGGATACGTGTAGGAATAGTTGCTTGAAATAGGTTTATGCCGGGCATTCCGGTTCTATGTATCCGTATTCGCGACAGTTGTGTTCTTCGCCCTGAACGATGACGATAGGTTCACCGTCTTCAAGTACGTGATCGAGGACGCCCCCGGGATTGCTCTGCCATGTGCATGTGGTCCGGTCAACTGGTATATTGTGGCCGGGGGCAGGGTCTGATCGGATATCGGCGCATACGTCTTCAGTAGAGTGTTCAGCTGCCTCGTTGGGGAGGTACATGCCGCAGTATTCACGGTTGATCCGGGTTGCGATCAATGAACAGGGGTGCTGGATGCCACCCGGACCACAGTGCGCCTCGTTCTTTTCATAGTACCAGGGGCTCCCGGACGGGCTGAACTCCTGACATTCGCCAGTGAAGATGTTCTCATGGCCGGTGACCGGGTCCATGGAGGACGTGACACTATTACCGACACCCAGTATAGGGATGCCCAGAACGATAGACAATGCAACTATCACGGTCAATACGGTGATGTGTCGAGCAGTAATCCGCTCAAACTGTGGTGCCAGAAACCGCTCAAGGAGGTCACTGGTACCGGCTACCAGCACTGTCGCCACCACCCCGGTGAGCATCACGTATCGCATGTCTGACCGGTTTGTCCACAAAAACACGGTCACCAGCAGGGGGATTCCACCCATCAGAAGAAACTGGGCTCCCTGTACCAGTGTACCATAATCGCTGCTTCGAAGTGTATCAACACGCCACCCCAGCAGTGCACAGCACCCGGTGAACAGGAGAACATATCCGCCATACGTCCACAGGCTGGGAAGGGTGAATCCTATTACTAGCGACAGTATAATCCCAACGGCCGCGAACATGCGTGTGTACCGCATAGGATGTGGATTACCCGTGTTTCCTTAAATACCTACACGAAACTGTCCAGCCCGGATTGCTGATTCTGCCGTGATTCGACCAGCTGTGGAACGGTGGGCGGATTGTGGTGCCGGGCCAACACACCAGACACTGAACGTGTTTATGCTGGGCAGGTCGGCTCCATGAATCCTTTCTCGAGACAGTTATAGTCCTCGCCCTGAACGGTAACAACCGGTTCTCCCTGTTCCATCACCATGTCCAGCGTACCTGCCGGGTCGTTGTACCAGTTGCATTCTGCTTCGCGGGCAGTGGTATCGTAGTCATCTGTAGCGTTTGATCGGACGTTGGTGCAGTCAGGGGTATTTCCTGCAGTGTTGATGTACAGATCACAGTAGTGCTCATTGATGTCTTTGGCCAGTTTACGTTCACACTCCGATTCGACAGCGGGCAGTACCATGACATGACCACATTTCTCCTTGTTTCGCTCGTAATACCAGGGCTGGTCAAGCCCATGAAACCGTATGCATTCACCCGTAAAGATGTTTTCGTATGGTCCACTTGTGGGTGTAGAGATTTTTGCCGGACTGAATAGCAGACCGAATGCCAGTACCAGTATACTTACCAGTCCGACTAGGGTGAAAAGGTGGTGCGCGGTAACCTGTGAGCCACGGAACCGTTCGGTCAGGATACTGAGCCCGATCAGCGGTACGGCCACTTTCAAACCGGCCAGCAGCCCTTCCGCAAGGCTGAACCCGCCATCG
>CAZCWR010000026.1:5093-10770 GCA_964502455.1 uncultured archaeon
CGTACTGAGGAGGGAGGGCACAAGTATCAGAAGCAGATGTGCACGTTGTTCTGCAGTGGTATCTACCGTGTCACGAACCGTGTCGATACGCCACCCCAGTACCGTACAGATCCCGGTGAACAGGAGAACATATCCGCCATACGTCCACAGGCTGGGACGGGTGAACCCCAGTAGCAGCGACAGGACGAAGCCGGCAGCTGCCAGTACACGCACGTACCGCATAGACGCTGGTTTGAGTAACGCGTTCAAATAGGTTATGCCGGACATGTAGGTTCTATTATTCCTTCGTTGAGGCAGTTGATTTCGTGTTCATCGATTGTGATGATGGGTTCGCCGTCTGTCAGGGTATCGTCCAGTGTTCCGGCAGGGTCCTCTCTCCAGTTGCATCCCGCATCTGTGGCTGTGCTGTTGTGAGTTTCTGGCGGTATCAATCCGGGTTTTGATACGTTGGTGCAGTCCGGTTCTGCCCCTGCCGTCTCGATATGCCGGTTACAGTAGTTACGGTTAATCTGGGTGGAGAGAGCATAACATTCTTGAGACACGTCCTGATTTATCATTCCGCAGTGTTCGATGTTCTCCTGCCAGTACCATGGTGGCAGGTTGAGTTCATGGAACCGTTTACATTCACCGGTCAATGGGTGTTCGTGTCCCACATGGTCGCCCTGCCGACCCACCCTGTGGAAGATATCTATATCTATGAAGAATGCATAGGTCGCCACCAGGACTATAGCCAATGCTCCTATGAGGAGGATACCGGTCTTTACACGTGCAAATCGTTGTCCGTGCAGGTAGTCTGTAATCCGTCCAGTTGCGAATAGTGCTGCTGAAACGGTGATCACCCATGCAACGACCTGCCAGAACGAGCTGAAGTACAGGAAATACGCTTGTGTTGCGATATACGGATAGACGAACCGGAGGATAATCACGACAAACAGGAAGACCATGCCAGTGGGGAGACAGTATGACAGGATAGGATGGTCCGTCTCTATCGCTCCATTGTCATCCGCTTGCTGGTCCACTGCGCGTCCGCGATCCGCAAATATCGCGGTGATGACCGATACAAAGCCGATGTAGAGCAGAACAGACGGGAGTTGCATGCCGGCAAGTACTGCTGTAATACTGCCCACGCCGCCAAAAACATACATATACCGCATACAGTCCTGTTAACGCTGATGGCTTAAGTAGTCTACACGAAACTGTCCAGCCCGCTCTGCCGTTCCTGCCGTGCCTCTACCAGCCGGTCAATGGTGGAATTCACACGGTCCTCGGAGAAGTCGTGCTCCGTGATCAGTACTTTGCGAATATGGTTCTCGTCCGGATCATCGAATGTAAATGACATGTTATCTTCGACGGGTGGGTCCATGAAGAATTCCAAAATCACGTCGGGATTGGCGTCGTGCTCCCATTCCCATTTCTCATCCTCCTGCAGCGCGTCGAACGAGTCGTATTCCTGCACGAGGTCGATCGCGGTCTTCGGGCCGATGCCGTGGATGCCGCCGGGATTGTAGTCTGTGCCGACCATGATACCCATCCACACCAGTTTTTCGCGGGTGATACCCAGTTCGTCCAGCGCGTGCTGGGATTCGATCTTTTCCGGGACGACCTCGCGGTACTGGTCCTTTCCAGGGATTTTCCGGCGGCCGGTGATGGTCAGGTTCTTGACCATGCGGTCCGCGCCGAACAGGAGGCTGTCCCAGTCCTGGCTGCCGACGGCCCACACCTTGTTCTCACGGTTCAGCTGTGCGGCTTGTGCCTCGCCCTCGCTCGGGGCCTGGATGTATGGGATGCCCATCGCGTCCAGCAGTTTCTTGGAGTCTGTAATCATGTCGCCGGTCATCTCCGCGCTCTGCGTGGCTTTCTGGTACGCCTTTTTCAGCTTGCCTTCCTCTTTGAGGCGTTTCCATTCTTCGCGGGCTTCCTCGCGACGTTCCCGCCGGTTCGCGCTTTCCTCTGCCTTGAGTTCGGGAGTCTCGCCGTCGTACACGTAGACCGGTTTGATATTGTTCTCGAACAGTTTCACGTTCCGGTAGAATAAACCCGATAGGTGTGAGGTGACACGGCCCTGCTTGTCCTTGAGCGGGGTGCCGTCCTGCTGGCGGATGATGCTGAGGAACTGGTACATGGTGTTCATCGCGTCGACCGCGATCATCGTGTCGTTCATCTCCGCGAACGACAGTTCCTCGGTTGCGATGAGGTCCCCTAAGTTCGTGCCCATATGAGTAACAGTAGAATCCAGTATTAAAAAGAGGTTTGCCTGTTCCGCATCCGGCTATTCTGTACCTGCATCGTCTGTGGGCTGCATCATGACGAATCCGGTGACGGACTGGCTCTGGAATGTGCAGAACTTCTCGGATTTGCCGCCGATTTCGCCGTGTGAGTAGAACCCGATCATGGGGCATCCGACGGTGTCGCGGAGGAGCTGTATCTCCTGGTCACGGTCATCGCCGTCGAGCAACATACGTCGCATGATACAGTCGGCGAACACGCCGAACGCTGGTGTGTACTGGTCGTCGTCAGGCACCTCCTCGAACGCTGTGTGGACCGCGTTGACGATGTCCTCCCGGTCACCGGTCACCACGTGTATGGCCTGGTTCTCCGGGACTTGGGTCTTCATCTTAAGCCCGTTGTTCGCGGTGATGATTTGTGGTTCTACGATCCGGAACCGGTCCGGTGTGAGTTCCACGGCCATGGAGTATCTGAGCGTGTATTTGAACAGGCGCTGGGCCTTGATCGTGTTCTCTCCCCTCATCCAGAGACGGAGGTAGTTCAGGAGGGTCTGTGAATGTATCGTCTCCACGGGCAGGGACGGCAATTTCAGTTTCCACAGGGGGACACCGATCGTGTCCGCGTAGAATGTGGCGGCGGGTTCGCCATTGATCTCCGTGATGACGTTTCCGTCCGTGCTGGTGACCACGCCGCTCGCCATCTTGTCGTGGAGCCCGTGATCCATCCCGGTCTTGATCGGGTACGGGGAGCTGATCCCGGTCAGGACCACGGCGTCCTCGTATATCTCGCCGTTGTGGAACTGGTACGTGGCCAGCATCCGAAAGCTGTCCCCTGCCGTGCCACCGACGATCGGAACATCCGGTGCAGACCGGACGATTCCACGCAGCATGTCGAATCCACGTTCCTCCTGATCCAGCGTCTGACCTGCTCCCAGGGCGAACAGGATACGATGGGTGTCGTCTGCTTCATCAATACGGTCCATCACGTCTGCATCTGCGATTTCCTCGTCACTGCTGGCTGTATCTATATCGAACCAGGCGGCTGTTACCTGTGCGGCGGCCTCTGCACCGGCGGATACGGGGTGACGCTGTATGCCGTCTGCCACGCCGACATCGAATGTGAGTTCGTTGCCGTCTATAAGCAGCAGTACCGCGCTGCTGTTTGTTGCACCCTGTTTCGATAGTTCGCCGGCAGCAGTGCATCCGACCCACTCAGCATCTAACTCTGACAGTACCATGTGAACTCCGGTGATGAACGGTTCCATATCGAAGTCTGTGGAACAGAATAGGATACCGAAATCCGCTGATTCCATGTCGCCGTCGTCCAGTGCGTTCTCCACGAGTTGCTGTCCCGCCTCTGCGCCATCGAGCTGGTCGTTGCTGATGACACCTTCCCCGACACGGACCGTCATATACTGTACTGTGTGAGAACGGTATATAATTGTGGTGTGAGCGCTGTTGTTCCCCGATATCCACCGTCACTCATCGGTATCCCGTGTCACGGCGAACCCGGAGACGGATTGGTTGTGGAACGTGCAGAATGAGCCACTGTTACCACCGATTTCACCATTCCCGTAATATCCGATGACCGGACAGTCAACATGGTTGACCAGCTGTTCAACCGCGGATGCCTGTTCATCGTCTGTGAATGCCAGCCGCCGCCACACGCAGTCTGATACAATACAGAACAGTGGGTCGCTGTCCTCGCCTATATCAGTGAAGATATTCCGTGCAGCGTTCACCACATCATCATCATCGCCTTCCACGACGTGGATTGCATTGTTCTCCGGTACAGGTGTCTTCACCACGATCCCACCGTCATCTGTGATGGTCATAGGGGTGATGATACGGTAGTTGTCTGATCCCATCTCGATGGCCATCGAATGATCCATCGCATGTTTGACGATGTGTTGCAGCTTCATATTGGTCTTCCCGGTGAACAGGAGGTACAGGTACCGGAGCATCTCGTCAGGGTGGAATGCTTCCGGGAAGAACGCGGGTAGTTTCATCCGTCGCAGTGATGCATCGATCGCGTCCGCGTAGAATGTGGCGGCGGGTTCGCCATTGATCTCCTCGATGACGCACCCGTCGGAACTGGTGACCACGCCGCTCGCCATCTTGTCGTGGAGGCCGTTCTCCATCCCGGTCACGATGCGATGGTCGGATGCGATCCCTGTCAATATCAGTGCATCCTCGTATATCTCGCCGTTGTGGAACTGGTACGTCTGGTGCATCCGGAGATCATCACCTGCGCCACCGCCTACAATCGGAAGATCAGGCGCTTTCCGGACGATCCCCTGCAGTATATCAAACCCGACCTCTTCCCTGGTGAACGTCTGGCCGGCCAGCATTGCATGCAGCGCCCGGTCACGGTCGCTGCTATCGTCCACCGTGTCACCATTGAGCTCCCATGTCTCCAGAATATCCTCCACGGCGGCTTCTCCGGACTCCTCTGGATGATCGTGGATATTATCCGCAACACTTACCGTAAACGAGACATCGTCACTTTCAACCAGGAGCAGCACGGCACAGCCTGCGGTCGGTCCCGTATCGGAAAGTTCCCCGACAGTGGTACAGCCCACCCAATCAGCTCCAAGGTCGGACAACCGCGCATCCAGTTGATCGATGAACGGGTCCAGATCAAACTCTACAGAGCAGAACAGGAACGCGAAGTCCGCCGATTCAAGATCGCCGTCATCCAGCGCGTCATCCACCAGCCGGTCTGCGGCGGTGGCGCCATTGTACTCCTTGCTGGAGACCATCCCCGAACCAGCACCGGTCATGCACATATACGTGCACGTTCTGGTATTTAACTGTGTGGACGATACTGTGGCCCCCGGTGACCTGACCTTCCCCCTTTTAAGCGTATGGGCGTGGTACAGATACCGATGGCTGACCGGGCAGCGCTCTGCGACTACTGTGGGAAGGCCGTGGAACAGGCGATCACCTGCGAAGTATGCGGTGCAACGGTCTGCGCCGAGCACAACAAAGAGTATGGATGCGCTGTGTGCCAGGGAAAGACATCCATGTGATGGATGCTGACGCTGGTGCCTGCCGTGATTCTAAGGATAGATAAGGGTTCTAAGAGTAGATACGGCTTTACAGGGAGAACTGGAAAAGAATAACTGGTGGAACCGGCTTGTTTACAGCCGGTTCATGTCTTCGATTTCGACGGAGCGGACTCCTGCCAGTCCGGATAAGGTGTCCTGTACCGCGTCTGGGCCGCCTTCCGCGTCCTCGATGATGGTCGAGACCTTGACCGCTTTCAGGCCGAACGCGACCTCTTCCTCTTCCATGCCGTCGACATCCACTGCGTCCTCGATGTCGTCCTTCAGCACCTTGAGATCTGTTTCCGTATCGTCTGGCATCACTTTGAACAGTACTACAACGTCTCCCATATGATTGGTCACCTCTGTATTGTTATGGTATAGTGTGCTCCCTGAGCGTGCCGC
>CAZCWR010000026.1:10870-14441 GCA_964502455.1 uncultured archaeon
ATCGGTGGGTGCGGGACGCGTTCGAACCGGTCAATCTCTTCCTCCGACCAGAACGTGCCGTCGATCAGTGCGATATCCGCTTCACGGACGTAGTCCAGTGCCTCGTCCGTCCAGTAGTCGATGTCCGTCATGTACAGCAGCTTTTTGTCGTCGGTCTCGATCATGAATGCGTGCGTGTCGGTTGGGACGTACCGGTGGACGACACCGATAGGAGTGACGGAAAAGCCCATTATTTCGACCATTCCGTTGTCCTCCAGCTCATTTACGACGATATTGTTGCGGTCAATCAGCAGCCGATACGCGTAGTTATCCTTCAGATACGTCTGGACGCTCGGCGTACAGTACACCGGCACCATGTTCGCGTTAATGGACTCCTTCCCCAGGTATAGAAGACCGGTGATCGTACCGAGCTCGCCGTGACCGAGAAAAATGCCATCAATATAGGTGTCTTCTACCTGGAACCGGATGTCCGGCGTCGCATCGAACAGGTAGTTGACGCCCTTGTCCTCATCGTAGACCTTGATACTGGTGGTGAACCGCTGCTTTGACCGGTCATTCCGCGCAGTCGTACAGGCATCGCACTGGCATCCCAGGTGCGGGATGCCGCCGTCCTGCGCCGTTCCAAGAATCCGCGCTTTCATCACTGATCACACCGCAAACAGTTCACACTTGTACGGATCATGTGTAGTATTGATTTACGGGCCTTTGTGGCCGCAGTCCGTGCAGACATAGTCGTTCTTCAGTTTCTTACAGCGTCCACACCGCGCGATCTAATCGCCGCATTCCGGGCAGGGGAACACAACGAACGACTCTGCGGCATCCAGATTCTTCCCGCACGTCACACACTCCGTACTCGCTACCTGTACCATGTACCGAGGTTCCCCATCAAACTTTAAATATGAATATGACTCGCGTCTCCCACAGGGCATGCAGACCGCTGTATGCTCACTGGTACTGCAGCGGTCTGTAGAGTGTTCCGTATCATGCAGGTTTCTGTGTGATATCGGCGATAGTCCGGTAGAAATAAACGGCGCCAACAAGGCCTATCACTGTCCCGGTACGGGACACGATCCGGACAGTATTCCATTTATATATCAGGGTTATCCCGGTGATAAGGATGGAGGCGGCCACGAGGATCATGGATGCTGACAGGGTTTTGAACGCGGTCACACTTTCATCATGGAGGAAGAACATGGCAAGCGACACGTCCTGATGCTGTTCCAGGTGTTTGACGGTCCGGTACGTGTACACGGCTATCGCGCCGAAGTACAGGATGCTGATACTGCCGACCATGAACTGTGACGTATCCATCAGAACCGCCTCCACCATGTCGTGTACACGTATGTGATCGTCAACCCGTACCCGGCTACCAGTCCGAGCCCGATCTGTGACCACAGCGCCCGTTCCAGCACTGCGGCAGCAGTATAGAAGACCATCAATCCGGTCATGAAGATATGTGCGTACAGTAATATCCTGAACTCGGACACGGTCACCTCCGGGTTCAACTGAAACGACACCATCGCCTTCTCCGGTGAATCATTAAGAACATGCCACATCCGGTAACACACTGCAGAAATCGCTGCAGATACAACCGCGATCACGAACACCAGGACAACCAGCATACAACCAGAATTTTACCGAAACATCGGATAAATAGGTTACTGTCACACTAGCACGGGTCAGGCATGGAACTGTCCTCACCGTCTGAACTCGCGCCCCGACTGCTTTCTCCGCCGCCACCGGTATCCAGATCGTCACGGTCCTCGGGCATCCCCCCGATCGCGATCTCGTGCTGGTCGTAGATCAGGCTGGACCCGGAAAGATCATCTCCCACCACGTATCCGAGCGGGCCGACACCCTCGATCCGGTTACTGTCACTGGTGGTCATCCGGAGCTCAGTCCGTTCAAACGCCAGCTCGCCGTTGATCCAGTACCGCATGATACCGTCACGCTGTGCGGACCCGCTGGAATACGAGTTACACTTGACGTATCCTTCGATCAGGTTCCACTCGTCCATCATGATAGGTTCGTCCGTCATCTCGAACTCGCCGGACGACCCGGGTTTGTCCATGTGGTACGAGTAACTGAAGAACTTGTACCCGTCCGGTGCGGGCGAATTGTTCCGGTTCGCGAACCCGATCGCGTTACTCCAGCCGTTCGTCCCGTTCGGATGGCCACCACCTGATGATCCAGTGCCGTTCGTCAATGGCAGCCAGAAGATCCGTACCGTGGTGTTCGCACTGAGCTGGAATCCGTCAGGGTACAGGTAGAACCGGGTGTAGATCTCATTCGGCATCCCATGCCCGTTGTCCGGGAACCGGTACTCGCAGTTCGCCACCTTCTGCGCCGAGGAGAACTGTAACTGTAACGCGGAATCACCGTTCTTCGTCGGACTGTCCACGAACTGGGGCTGATGCGACCCCCGCACATCGTTCACATTGTACACGTCACTTGGACTGCTGGCCCCATCATAATCGATGGATACCGTTTCATCCGGGGTACCGGCCTGCATCCCTGTCACTGCCCGGTCACGTACCTCGGACCGCATCCGACGCATATACTGCTGGAGCCGCCCGGTCCCGACCGCACCGGCAAACGCTGCACCGCCCGCGGTATAGCCCATAAGCTTTAGGAACTGCCGCCGATCCACCTGCCGTCCAACAGCTGATAAGGTCTGATTCTGATCCTCCTGTCCACCATCAGGCTGATTCGATGCATCCCTGCGGTCATCCGTACCGGCGTTTCCGGAATCTGTCATGGTGCTGTATCATGCCTGCACGTCGCTCACTTTTATCACTTACTGCGGTACTTCACCGTGACAGCCTGCTGTAACCTGAGATATGGTTGGTTCTCTGTAATCATCGTGCAGTGCCATGCTTTGACTGGCGGTACAGGGCGTAGATGCGGTCGATCTGGAGCCGGGCAGCGTCATAGTCACCGTTGCGGAGGGCGCGCCGGGCCTTCCGCAGCAGGCGGAATGCCAGCTGTGTGTCGTCCGTGGTCAGGTGGGCGGCGTCTCCGGTCCGGTGCCGGACCTCCCTGGTCACGTCTGCCAGCTCTGATTCCAGCCTGTGTTGCCGGTGGCCCTGGAGCAGGGTGTCCGCTGTACTGCGGCTCTGCGGTGTACCGGACTGGTCCGTCTGCAGGTATATCGCGCCGCCCATCACCAGGAACCCGGTGAGAATGCCCAGCACGAGCTGTGGCCGGCCCAGTAGCACTGCCAGCACCGTGCCAGCGATACTGCTGGACGCACCAGTATTTGCAGCCGCTGGGTCGGTACTACTGCCGGTCTGCTGGAATCTGGCGGACCCGTTCCCCGTGTCATCTGTTTCTGTCGTGTTGACGCCGTCACTGGACTGTGCCATCGTCAGTCCGCTGAAGGTACTGAGAAGAAGGAGGAGAACCAAACCTGTTACAACCGACGGCATGGCGTCGTCCGCGCCCATACGTGGTCTTAGTGGCTGTCCGTGTATAAAGGAATCGGTACCGGCCCGGGGGTGGTTATCCCGGACCGTGCTGTTGTTCAGGATGTTATCCGAAGACGCCGAGGATGCCGCTGGCCTGCTGTTCC
>CAZCWR010000027.1:0-13740 GCA_964502455.1 uncultured archaeon
TCTGGCGTTGAGAAGCAGTTCTCCAGCTCGCCGCTGTGACTGTTTTAACCGTTCCGTTCCACGGTCCGCTGGTTATCCGTCCAGGTATTCCTGTACAGCGGTTTTCGGTGTGTCGACCAGGAATGTTTCGTCTTCCTGCAGTTCGGACACGTATCCGCTGTTGATCGGGTCGTCCACCGGGTCTTCCATGTTGTGGATGCTGTCCATGTTGAACACGCCGTACAGGGTGTCACCGGTCTCTGCGGTGATTTCTGGGACGGCGAAATCGCTGTCCGCAATCAATTCATCGTATGTTGTACTTGCCGTTTTCAGCCGGTTGTCGTAGCTGTCCGCAGGTGTGACGGTACTGTCGGCGACAGTTGGCGTTTCTGTGGCTTCGTCCAGTACAACGCTGTAGACGCCGGTGAGTGCGATGCCCGGTTCCGCGTAGTCACCGTCACCCGGGTACTCTACGACGAGGCTGTATGCCGGTGCCGGTTCCGAGACGTTGTTCTCCAGATACTCCATCTGAAGCACGATGTCATCCGGATCAAGCCGCGCCGGATCATACGCGTCGTCAGTAGCGGTGTTGTTGGCTGTCGTCTCGTCTCCATGCCCATCGTTGTCCGGCCTGTATCTGTCATCGTCGGTTGTCGGCAGCCGAAGACTGTTGCGCGCCGTGTCGACCGCCACTGCACCAGCCAGTACTGCACCAGCAGCCCGCAAAATGTTACGGCGTCCTGTCTCATCATCACCATCCATCGTTATCACCTATGTGCCACATAGCGGTTCACCGTTCGCCGATGGCGCTGAGGTATTTGGTGACGGCGCCATGCGGTGTCGGGGTGCGGATGATCTCGTGGTCGTCGAGGGCGTAGTTGCTGGCCGGACCCAGTTCGGGATCGTATTCATCCGCGAGGTCGATACGGTCCATGTCGAACACGCCGTAGACGTTGTCACCTGTTTCTGGGGAGAGCTTGGCCACGGCGTAGTCACTGCCGTCGATGATGCCCTGGTAGACGTCGTTTGAGAGCAGGGTGATGACCCGGTCCTGTGGATGGGAGAACGGCTGACGTTCGACGGCATCCGGATCGATGCTGGCCTCGCCGGCGAAGTCGTCGATGCTGAGGCCGTACAGGCCGACAGATTCAATGTCAGGGTCGGCCGCGTCGTAGAAGGGCTGCGGGTAGGTGATGGTAACGCCGTGCGAGACCTCACTGTCCTCGCCGAAGTACAGCATCTCCATGTGGACATCGTCCAGATCGATCTCCTCACCGGACGTGATCGCCTCCTCGTCCACGTAGTCCTCGACCGGTTCGATCTCATCAGTTTCGTTACCTGGAATATCGTCCTGTCCTGCAGCGGGACCGCTCAGGCCAGCACCAGCAAGCGCAGCTACCCCTTGCAGGAACCCGCGGCGCCCAACACCATCTTCACGCGACATGTTATCACTTACTAGTGGCCAAACACACAAAGATTTATAAATAGGTATGGTTTTGTGACCGGACGCATCGGATACACTATTCGCAGTGCTTCGGAGATACCGGCCCCACAACATAATTGATTATTCTCTACAAAAACATCGGCGCCAGTTGCTGAAACAGGTATTTTCTTAAAGGTCGCTGGCACATGCTGAGGAAGGTGAATTAACCCATGACACAGAAACGACTCATGTCGATTGCAGTTCTACTGGTCGCCGTATCCCTGTTTGCCAGTGTCGCACTGGCGCACGGCAGCGGCGATTCAGACAACCACGAAACCATGGATGTCAACAGCGACCTGAGCGAGGTCCGGCAGGCAACTGCCAAGTATCACGACGTAGAAGCCGCAAAGGACGCCGGATACGAGAGTGACGGGCACTGCGTGCCGAACATGGGGTACCACTACGGTAACATGGCACTCATGGATGGTACGGTTGATCCTGCGGAGCCAGAAGTACTGGTGTATGCACCAACCGGACCTGACAACGAGGGACGGCGACTGGTGGCTGTCGAGTATATGGCAGCAGCACCCAGTGCACCAGGCCTGTTCGGACAGGAATTCCACTTCTTTGCACCTTTCCCACCGGAAGGAATTGACCTCTACGCACTGCATGCGTGGGTCTGGGACCACAACCCGAACGGCATGTTCAATGACTTCAACCCGGACGTAGAATGCCCGGAAGAAGATATTCCTGACGGCTTCGAAGAGGGACACTAACCCCCCTCTTTTTTCTTTTTCTTTCCTATAGCCGCCTGATTACTGTATGACATTTGCCGCTGTTTCCATCATCATCCGTAAACGGAACTGACAGATCCTGTTATGAAACCACAGGCCTATCGGCAGTGTATGGTGCGGACTGCTCCGACGCGGTCTCGGCGGTACGGTAGTATCGTGCCAGTTGCCGTGCTTGCCGCAGTCATACTCGTGGCCAGCGGTGTTATGGTGCTGGACGGGCAGGGGCCGGCAGAGGACCCGGATCAGAACCAGACTGAGAAAGACCCAGGACAGAACCAGACAGTGGACGACCCGGTGGTGCGGAACGGCAGTAATCAGTCGTATATGGATATCGTGCTGCTGGTTGACGATAAACGGTATCCGCGGGATGAGCAGGGTGAGAGCCGGCTTCTCCTGTTGCAGCATGATGGCCAGTACCGTGTCGGTGCGAACGTGTCGATGGAGCGGGCCGTATCAGTCACCAGAGCAGATCAGGAGCTGTTCGCCGCGACGAACGACAGCATCGGCCGGATCGATCGGAATCTGACCATGGTCGACCGGCAATTGATACCCAAGACGGAAGCCCTCCATGGCCACAACGGCCGCCTGTACGCGGTAGCGAACGGGACGTTCCACGTGCTTGACACAGAGTTGAACACACTGGGACAGGTCGATATTCTCCCGACGAACAAGAACGTGCACGATATCCTTGTCCACGACGGTATCGCGTACCTTGTGGACAACGCTATCAACCCGAAATACCTGTTGCGCGTCGATGTGTCCGACCCGGCAAACCCAGAGCATGTCGGGACGCACGAGGTGACGGGTACCGGACAGACGCTGGGCAGTCAGTGGCTGGACCCGGCAAACCGGCAGTGGTACGTGCTGCAGGAGGAAAGCCATATGGGCGGCACATCACAGAACGTGCTGATCCGCGGCATGGACGGCGCGGCACAGGGCAGTGACACCATCCACACGCACAGTCGGTCAAACGGCAGCATGTCCGGTACGAAGATCACGGATACCACCCGGTACCCGCCAATCTGGGCGACCGCCATCCGGGACGGTACCACGCAGCTTGTGCGCGTCACCGCGGACGACGGCCCCCTCCCCCGCATCAACGGAGGCGACGACATGATGCATCTCGACCCGGTCATGGCGCTGAACGGCACCACTTTGAAACGGTACAGCACCAGTCTCGCCGTCATCGGCAACGACCCGCTCCACGCCCAGTTCATCAATCCGCAGAATCAGACTGTGCTGTACGATCAGCGACTGAACACATCAACGAAACCGGTAAAGGACATCGTCACCCTCCCGTGACCGTGATAGCCGTTCCCACATATAGTTGTATTTCAGGTCCATGCGAGGTATGCGCGAAGAGGTCTGAAAGACAACGTTTACCGTTCACTGACGGCTCCAAGATATTTGGTGACAGCACCTTCCGGTTTGGGCGACCGGATTATTTCGTGTTCCTTGAGTTCGTACGCGTCCATGTCCGAGAGCCATCCCGGTTCGTCGAAGTCAATGGCAGCCATGTCGAAGACGCCGTGGACGTTATCACCGGTCTCGGGATCGAGTTGGATCACCGTGAATCGGCCGTTATCGATGATCTCCTGGTAGGCGTCGCTCGACAGCAGGACATCCAACCGGTTCCTAGGAGGTGTCACTGATTCAAAGTATGAATCATTCCGCGACAGTTCACCCCTGTAATCATCGATGCTGATACTGTACGCGCCGATCTTCTCGATACCAGGATTTGCGGTGTTCCCGCGAGATTTCGGGTATGTGATGGCGATACCATGCGAGTAGTCGCTGTCCTTCCCAAAGTACTGCAGCTCCATGTAGACATCGTCCAGATCAATCTCCTCGCCGGCCGCGATCGCCTCCCCGTCCACGTAGTCCTCGACTTCTTCAGTATCCGCATTCTCGATAGGGTCGACAACACCGTCCTCAATCGGATCAACGACACTTCCGTTAGTGGGACCAGTGACATCCTCTTCATCGTCAGCGTAAGCAGTTCCCGTGCCCGCAAGCAGTGCTCCAGTCATTTCCAGGAATGTTCTACGCTCCATACCACAACCCCCTCAAAATGTTGTCACTTAACAGTTATTACCAACACAAAGATTTATAAATAGGTGCGGCGATTGAATGCAACCAACTCGCTGATACGTTCACAGGATGACCGCTATGCTACGTCTTCGTCCAGGAACACGCCGCCCTCCACCTGCTCATAGAACGCGTCGGAAACAGGCTCTTCCTCGTGCAGTGCGGTCCGCTGCATCTCCAGGAACCGATTGTCTTCGCCGCGGTACTCGGCAAACGTCTGGATCGTGTGGTCGTTCCGGTCCGCGGTGCGCTGTACCGGTTTGAGAAAGTTCTGGTAGTCCGGGTCGCGCATCAGGTGGTGGTCGCAGATCAAATCAGCGTCCTGGGCGAGGCGGCGCATCTGGAGCTGGGCCTGGTCCGCGTGGTGCTGGTCGAACTTGTGCGGGATAAGATACGTTGGTGGGCCGTCCACGATCACCGTGTCCGGCTCCTGCTCCATGATCCAGTCCGTCGTCTCCTCGGATACCGGGCCCTGCACGTCCGAGGCGTGGACCAGCGTATGGCCGCCGTCCTTGATCACGGTCAGCAGCAGATACCCTAGTTTGGTGCCGTCCGGACCGTGCGGCCGGGCCGGGGAGAACGTGATGGTGGCGTCACCGATCGTGAAGGTTTCGCCGTCCGCGTACGCGTACCGTCCTGCTACGTCCTCGCAGATCTGGTCCACGTAGTAGCCGCGCTTGCTTTGAGAATGGTTGATATTGTTGTCCGTGTCCTTGGCGAGCACAGTCTTGTCCGCGTACAGTTCTTTCGCGTCTTCTTCCGTCGTCATCCGGAGTTTCGGGGTCTCGAACGTGGGCACGTAATGATCGAAGTGGTAGTGGCTGATGGTGAGCACGTCTGCCCAGGAGGCGTGCTTCAGTACCCGACCCGTACAGTCCTGTAACGCGGCGTATTCTTGCCTGTGTGGTTGTTTGCCGTGGCGGCGCGGCCCGAGTGAGAGACCGGGATCAATGACGACCCGGGTGTTGTCCGTGGCCACAGAGACAGCCATGCTGCGGACGCCCAGGCTTTCCGATGCGAGCGGCGTGACCTCCATGCCTACAGTGATGGGCGGAGAGGTTGAAAAATGGGCGGGGCAGCAGAACCTATTTGAACCATATCGTGGACGCGGCACTGCTTACCGGGCTTGCGAAAGGAGTGATCGCGTCTGCACACTGACTGTGGACCGCCCCCTGCTATGTTTCGTCCTCGATCTCGCGGATCTTTTCGACAATCTTGCGGCCGCGGTCCGTGATCTTGTAGAGGCGGTCGTATGGGGCATCCGGGTTGAGTACTGTGACAAGGTTGGCATCGTCTTCTTCGCGCATTTCGTTGAGCGCCCGGCTGACGTGGTTGCGAGAGATCTCGATCCGTGAGGCGATCTCGCTGGGAGTCCGGGGCTCATCGACCTCGTGCAGGTATGCCAGTATCTGTCGCCGGTACGTGGACCGTTTAACCTTGGATAGAATCAGCCAGTCTTCCTCGTTCATGGGATATTCTCCACCGCTACCCATGAACGTAGTAGTCACGCAGCTATGAATAGCAGGGTTACAGGTAGTCAACCATATAGCATACCAGTTTTAAATATCGCTGCATCCATGTCATTATGAAAGGAATGATACGCTGTGAACAAGAATGACAGGGAGGGGCAGTCGGACGGTGGAACACGGTTCAAAACGACAGGGATATCAGGACTGGATCAGGTGCTGCACGAGGGGATACCACAGGGGCATGTGGTCATGGTCGCAGGGCGACCTGGAACGGGAAAGACCGTACTCGCATCGCAGTGGCTGTTTGCCGGTGCCGAAACTGGCGAGAATGGTGCGTACATCGCGGTGACGGAACCGGTCACGGACTCAGCCAGCAACGTCAGGCACATGGCCTTCTACGAGGATAATGACGCAGTGCACTTCACAGATCTTCGAAGTACTGTCGACCTACTGGGGATCGAGGACGACGAACTGGACCGGGCCGACATTGAGGCGCTGGTCGATGCCATCGAACAGCTAGTCACAGCGACCAGTGCAGACCGACTGGTAATCGATTCGATTACCGCTGTCGGATACATGATCAATGATCCAACACTGTTTCGGTACTTCATCTTCCGGCTGGGAAACGTGCTCAGTGAACGTGGCTGTACCACGATGCTGACATCGGAAGCAGTCGATACGGTGTCTCCGTTCCACGTGGAGGACTTCATCGCGGACGGCATCATCCGCCTTGAGTACACCACGGGCGAACAGTCCATGATGCGGACACTGAACGTCCACAAGATGCGGAAAGCAGACTACCGAAGCGGTCCGGTCCATTTCATGATCGACAAGACAGGTGTCACAGTGTACCCGAAAATCACGGCAAACCGGGTGGTAGCAGATACCAGTTTCACCGATACGAAAAGCAGCGGCATCACTGCCCTAGATGACATGCTGGACGGTGGATACCCGCAGGGCCACATGGTGCTGGTTGCCGGGAACACCGGATGCGGAAAGACCACTCTCGGCACGCGGTATCTGCTGGAGGGCCTAGAACAGGGAGACCCCTGCCTCTTCATCAACATCGAGGAACCACAGCACCAGATACTGAAAACGGTACAGGCCAATGGCATGGACCTGGAGCCATATCTGGATGACGGATTACTCCAGTTCATCAGTCCGCCACTGATCGATACGTACCCGGACAGACTCCTGCACGAGATCGTTGATACGGTAGACGATATGGGTGCTGAACGTGTACTGATCGACTCCATCTCTGCACTCCGATCCGATCTCATGGGGCGACAGAAACTCCGTGAAACCCTGCTGCAACTGACATCAGCACTGAAGACACGCGGCACCACCTGCATGATGACATACCTCACTAGCAAGATGTTCACCGCCAGCGGCGACAACATCTTCCGCGGACTGGAAGCGACCGACATCAGGATCAGCTCCGTCTGCGACGGCATCCTGCTCCTCCGGTATGTCGAACACGAGAACGAGGTGGCAAAAGCATTGAACGTGCTCAAGATGCGGGGCGTGGACCACAGCCGGGACATCCGCAGGTTCCGGATTGCCAACGGCGATATTCACATCGGCGATACATTCAACTAGACGGGCCGGAAACATGCGTATCAGACCCTACATAAACCGTTCCAGACTCTCTTTATGCGGGTCTGAACGCTGAACGTCACGCCAGTAGTAGAACCGGTCACCACCCTCATCCTCCGGGTAAAAGGACAGGGAGAACCGGTCGACAGCAGGCTCCTCATACGCCATACTGTCCTGCGCCAGATCCTTCTGCATCCAGGACAGTTTCGCCCGGTTATGGACAAGATGCCTGTCCGTAAACAGGTGGGCAGTCGCACCGATCACCACGTTCACCAGCTGGAGCAGGTGGGAAATCCGCCAGCCACGGGTGCCCGGTTTGTACTGTGTGTGGTCCATGGTACGGAACTGCAGGTCACCGATCCCGGTCAGCGGGTCGTTCACAGTGTCCATCACCGCGGCAAACGCATCGTTCCGTTCCTCGTCACCCTCCCGGTGGCAAATACGGTCGTAGTCCACCTGGATGCTTTCACCAAAGAAATGGGTGCGGGCATCGATCAGATGGTTCCGGAGCACACGGCGGTACACCGACTTCGGATCCGTCGGCCCGTTCAGCCGGCCCAGTGCGACCCCGGTCAGCCGGACCTTCATCCGGTCCGTCACATCGAACCGCTGCCGCAGCAGTGTTAGCCACCGCTCCGCGATATCACGGTGTACGTCCCGATCACAGCGGTCGAACGTGACCACGTGGTCATCCCGGTCCGCATCGCGCCACGCGTCATCGGTTCGGACCGTGTCCCAGCCGTCGCAGGCGTACCGGGCGTTGAGGAACGCGTTGCTCACCTCCGTAACAAACCGGGTGTCCACAAACAGACTTCCCAGGTACATCCAGTGTGTCTCCCCGGGCCAGCGCTCATCACCGACCACGACCACGCTCCTGTCACTGTCCGATACCATGCTGCTCCCCCCTGTTGGGTCTCTGTGCGACGGAGATTAAGAAGGTTTCCGTCCCGTCAAGGAACTGCACCGTACTGTTCTGTCCAGTCTTACTGGCGGATGACAACGGTGCCGGCAACGATGTCCCCGAGCCGCTGGTTCTTGTCCGTGACGAGGATGGCGATGACAGCGATGAGGAAGACGAAGAGGAAATCCACGAACTGGAACAGCGCCCGGATTGTTGCCGCCCGGTAGCCGATCGGCGCGCCATCCTCGTGGACAACTCGGATATCCATGAGTCGCTTCCCCAGTGTCTGGCCGCGCGACCCTTCAAAGTAGATGAAATACCCGAAATACACGACGAACACCGTCACGGTGCTGACCGTGAACGCAGCGCCTGGTCCCAGAATACTGCGGGCGATCACTCCCAGTACACCGCCAGCGATCCCTGTTACGATAATCATGAGAATGTAGTCAAGGATAAAGGCGAACGCCCGGTTACCAATCCCGGCATGGATCATGTCGTCAGCGCGTCTAGCCGCCATACGCTCCACGATCCAGTCAGCTTAAAAAGTAGTACAGTGTATTCGACTGCGGAAGCGATGGCGAATATATGCGATATATTGCTGTACCTGCACCTGTACCCGCAGTATACACATGAACGGAATCTGGTACAGACATACGAGCGATCTACGCGGTGGTATCAGCCCGTCCCGATTTAAACCTCGCTGCCCAGTACCAGTATATGTCGATCGAACGCACAGAATCGGAGGGTCAGATCACATGGGAGCTGTCGGACGGCGATGTGGACGTGGAGATCCAGATCCTGGACTATGACCCGGTGGAGATGCGGGTATGGAGTGACGACGTGCATCTCGTGGAGCTGGCGGAGGACCGGGCCGAGGGATGGAATCCGACACCGGAAGAGTTTATTGATGCATTACAGGACGGACTGGATCTGGTGCTGGACAGCGTCGAGATTGAGGACGCGGCCGCGTACGAGGCATCGTTCACGTTGACCGGGGACAGTATCGTAATGGCCGGCGAACGCTGGGGCGGCCCACGGGAACTGTATCCCGGATAGATCCATGGAGGCTAGGACGTATCATGGTGTTCTACTGGTTCATTGCGGGCGCGCTCATCGGTTTCACGGTCGGTGGCATGGTCAGCGTACTGTGGGCGCCGTTCCTTGCCAGTACCCGGATAAAGGCCGCGTTCCTGTCCGGACCCTCCCGGTCATGGCGGTGGAACTACACGGGCTGGTTCATACTGCTCGGTGCATCCCATACCGGGATGCTGGCCGCACTCATGTCCGCATACGGGACACCGGACGTGGCACTGGCCATCATCCTCCGTGTCAGCACCGGGTTCGCCATGATCTTTTGGGGCATCATCGGTGTGTTCCTCCCACTGATCGGTCGCCATCACAGTTTCCGGACCCTAGTATTGGCCGGACTAGGTGCTGGATGGTACACAGTACTCATGACAGGCCTGCCGTACGGATTCTACCTGATCTTCCATGCGCCGTAGTATCGTTACCGTACGTTCTCGACTGTGCCGACCAGTGTGTGATCATCACCAGCAGCATCGAGAACACACCGAATCCGGCGGCGACCGCCGCATTACAGACAGCGAGTTCCATACGTCGCCAGTCATATCTCAGCGTTTTATGCTGGGCTGCAGGTTCCAGATTTGGCGGCCGGCTCATACCAGTTTCACCACCATGTTCATCGGCAGGACTTATCGCGTCCGGGCGGGAACACTAATAAACGGGGAGACACAACGTAGCGTACATGTTTGGTATCCCGCTGGGGCTGCTGTTCATCGGGACGGTCCCACTGCTGCTTCTGCTGTCTGGCGGTCTCGTCATGCTGGCCTTTCTGATGTGGGTCATCGGTGCGACGGGACGGTACGGGAAGGCAGTGAGCGTGCTGGGTGTCGTGACCGGACTGGCCGTGACCGGAGTCGGACTCGGCTTCGGGTTCATCCAGGGCACGGTCGCGGCCAGGGCGTACTGGCTGACCGTGCTCTACCTGCTGCCGCTGGTCCTTGGAGTCGGCATGCTGATCTGGGCATACCCAGGACAGCGGGAGCGGGTGACGCAGCGGGCCCGGAATATCGTACAGCGGTGAACGGAGATGATGACATGATGAACAGATACAGCGGACCGGCGGCACGGCACATGACCATCGTGCTGGTCCTGTCCCTGCTGCTTGTCCCCGTAACAGTGGGGCAGGGGATGGATGCGCAAGACGGGGAGATGGTGCTGGAGATCCCGGAACAGGTGCCGGACGGTGTTCTCGCGATGGTCCCGGAGCAGCGGGTGAACATCATGTTCGAGGAGATGTCACCGGAGATGAAGAACAACCTGCCGTCCGACCAGATTTCGATCGTGTTCCCGCGCAACCGGCAGATCGTGATTTCAGCCGGTCATACCGATAATCCAACGCTCGACGTCACCGTAACAGAGACCGCTATCAGAACATTCATGGAACAGGAGGAGATGCCGTCACAGGACGAACTGATCAAAACAGTCAACGATCTGATGGAAAGCGGCGACCTCCAGTACGAAGCACACGGGATGGTCGCCACGCTGGCGACGGACATCATGGAATCTATCATCGCGATACAGACACAGGACGCCGACAGCAACACAACCGGCAGCAACACTGCGTGAACCGGCTGCCCATACGATGCCAGCACCGCTATATCTACGTATGCCAGCTGTTATCCGTCCAGCTGTTTTTCGACGTGGTCTGCCCACTGGTCGCCTCTACAGCAATGCATTTAAGCCGGTACTGTTACCCTGTTATACAGGGCGTTTTACGGGTGAAGATCGATACCAAGCTGTTGATCGGTGTCGGATTTGTTATTATCTCCGCGTCCTGTGTCGCGACCGGCATCCTCACATACGAACTGGGGCAGCCATCACTTCAGCTGTCTGCATTCCTCATCGTACTCGGGATCGGCACACTGCTGTTCGGCTATTACGTACTGCATTCTATTTACCGGCCGATCTACCGGCTTATTGATATCCTCGACCGGATCAGTCGTGGGGAGACAGATGCTGACATCCCGGAACGGGTGAAGGAGCGAAACGACGAGATCGGGGACCTGGCACAGGCGTTCGACCGGATACTGACCAGCCTGAAACTGGCGTTACAGCGGACCTCACCACAGCTCGAAGCCCAGATAGACAACCTGGAAAACAAAGTCCTGATGGAGCGGGACCAGTACCAGGCACTGTACGACGAGCTCCCGCTCCCCACATTCGCCATCCTTCCGGATGGCACGATCAGCATGGTCAACGATGCCGCGACCGACCTCCTCGGATACGACCGGTCCGCCCTCACCACAGAGCACATCGCAACAATCCATCCCGACACGGCCGAATCCGAACAGCTGATCGAACAGGCAATAGGCACCACATCTTCCGGCGAATCACTGACCATGGAGCTACCATTCCAGAAAGCAGACGGCACAACGTTCCAGGCCGTCATCCACAGCGCACCCGTCCTCGACGAAGACGGCCAAGTGACCCACATCCGCGCCATCCTGACCGACTACGAGTAACCAGCACCCGTATCGCACTAAAATCTTGGTCACCTGTTTTCTACACATGGCACAGCAGCTCCTCGTCAACGGACTAGACGGTGAAGGTCCACGCGACATCGTCGGCGCATTCGCCGGTGAAGCCGGTATCGATCCGGACGCCATCGGCGACATTGACATCCACGATTCCGTCGCCGTAGTCGAAGTCGACGAACAGATCGCAGACACCGTCACAGAACAGATGGATGAGAATACGGTCGGTACATCCACCGTTTCCGTGAAGCAGATAGACAACGCCGACCGGTTCGACGAAATCGAGGACTACGTGGATACGTATACGGAACTTGTGGAGCTGGAACGCGAGGCCGAGATGCGGCAGCACGAGCAGGAAATCAAGCACCTGTCCGGCCGGGAGCGCGAGGACCAGGGACGCGCCATCCTGCACCTCCGCGGCCGCGACGAGGACGAGGGCCTCGGCGGCCACAAGATCAAGTTCATGCGGCAGCGGAAAGGCGAACAGCTCCCGGATACCGAGATCGCGGTTGGCGACCTCGTCATGCTGTCCAAGAACGACCCCCTGCGGGACGACAACCCGACCGGGACCGTGGTCGAGAAGACGAACTACTCCATCACCGTCGCGTTCGACCCGGAGCCCAGCGGGTTCGTATACGGGAAACGCCTGCGCATGGACCTGTACGTGAACGATATCACCTACCAGCGGATGCAGGACGCACTCCAGGAACTGCTGACCGCTGACGGCGCGTTGAAGGAGCTGCGGGACGTGATCGTCGGGATTACTGAGCCTGACGTGTCTGAAGAGCAGGATATCGATGACGGGTATAATGACGCGCTGAACCGTTCGCAGCAGGAGGCCGTAAAGCGGGCGCTGGACGCGGACACGTTCCACCTGATCCACGGTCCACCCGGCACCGGGAAGACCACGACCGTCATCGAGGTCATCCGGCAGGAGATCGCGGACGGGAAGAGCGTGCTGGCGACCGCCGCGTCCAACATGGCGGTGGACAACATGCTGGAGTTCCTGCTGGAACAGGGCGTGGACACGGTCCGCGTCGGCCACCCCGCACGCGTGACGCCACAGCTCCGGGAGCACACCCTTGACAGCCGCATGCAGGAAAAAGAAGATTACAAAAAGGCGCAGGAGCTACGGGAGCAAGCATTTGATTTGAAGGACAAGCAGGACGACCTGACGCACCCATCCGGCCGGTGGCGGCGCGGCATGTCCAACGACCGGATCAAGCAGTTAGCGGAACAGGGCCGTGGCTCCCGCGGTGTCCCCGCCGAGAAGATCGCGGAGATGGCAGAGTGGCTGGAGCTCCAGGACGAGATCAACGAGCTGTTCGACCGCGTCGACGCGCTGGAAGACCAGGCCGTGGAAGACGTGATCAAGGAGGCGGACGTGGTGTGCACCACGAACAGCACCGCCGGCAGTGAACTTATGGACGGCAAAGTGTTCGACGTGGTCGTAATCGACGAGGCCACGCAGGCCACGGAACCGTCCTGTCTCATCCCGATCACGCACGGCCGCAAAGTTGTGATGGCCGGTGATCATAAACAGCTGCCACCCACCGTCAAACATCAGGAGGCCGCGGAACAGGGTCTGTCCGACACGCTATTCGAGCGGCTGGCCGAACAATATTCTGATATGACGGACATGCTCCGGGTGCAGTACCGGATGCATGAGGACATCATGCAGTTCTCCAGTGCGCAGTGGTACGACGACAAGCTGCGGGCCAATGAAATGGTGCGGCACCACACGCTGGACGATCTCGGGTTCGCGCCGGAGACGGATGATACGGTGCTGCAGAAGAGTCTGGACTCGACAGAGCCCGTCGTGTTCGTGGACACGCAGGATGTGGACGCTGACGAGATGCAACGAGAAGGCTCCACGTCGCAGGAGAATCCGTGGGAGGCGGAGCACGTCGCTGATCTCGTGGAGCACTGCATT
>CAZCWR010000028.1:0-13706 GCA_964502455.1 uncultured archaeon
TCCTGACCGTCGGCAAGATGGCGACCGGGATCACAGACGAACAACTGAAGGAGATGACAGAGCGGCTGGAGCCACTGATCAAGGAGACGGAGGGCCGTCATGTAACAATTCGGCCCGAGGTTGTGGTCGAAGTGGCGTACGAGGAGATCCAGGAAAGTCCACAGTACGAAAGTGGGTATGCATTACGGTTCCCGCGACTGGTGCAGGTCCGGGAAGATTTAGACCCAGAGAATGCCAACGAACGGGAAAAAGTGAAGCGTCTATACGAGGAACAGAAATAGTAAATACCTTTATATAATTACATTCCCTACCTTCAAGTAATAACGGATTGCGTTGGTGCCGTATAGGCAGGCGCAACCTTTAATAAGGACCGAGGGAATGGTTTAACCAGCGTTTAACATATTATATCGATAGGTGTTACGGGAAATGGTTGCAAGTAAAGAAACATTGGATGCGCTTGAAGACATTGGACTCAACATGTACGAACGTAAAATCTACGCCGCCCTTATTTCTCGCGGCGTCTCGACCGCAGGTGAGCTGTCGGAGATGACGAACGTCCCACGGTCGCGTGCGTACGACGTGCTTGAGTCCCTTGCAGAGAAAGGCTTTGCGATCCTCAAGCCATCCAAGCCGATGCAGTACGTTGCCGTGCCTCCAGAAGAAGCACTGGAGAACACGAAGGATATGCACCGTGAACAGCTCCAGGAGAAGATCGATCGGATCAATCGGTTCAAGGACAGCGATGCAATCAACGAGCTACAGACCCTGTACAGTGAAGGCGTCAACCGGGTGGAACCATCCGAGATGTCCGGTGCATTGAAGGGTCGGTACAACGTGTACAAGCATCTTGGCAACATGTTCAACGATGCCGAGCGTGAGATCCGTATCATGACCACGGAAGACGGCCTCGCAGATATCCATGAGAACCACCTTGAAGAACTGGAGGCCGCTCGAGAGAACGGTGTGCAGGTCCGGATTCTGGCACCGCTCACCGACGATAACCAGGATGCCTTCGAGGACCTGTCCGAACACGCGGAGATCCGGAACCTGGATGACGATCCGGAACGACGACCGGAAGGACGCATCCACATCGTGGACGATGAACAGGTTGCGTTCGCGCTGACACACGACAGCATCCATCCGACACAGGACAGCGCGTTCTGGTCCAAATCCGAGCACGCTGCCTCCCAGTCACTGGGACCACTGTTCGAAATGGCATGGGAACGCTCCGGGAAACAGTAACAGGTTATCTCCCCCTCCACAATCACCCTATCGTGAGAACATCACGGTAGGCCCTACTCATCTCTTTTTCTTATCACGTATTCCAGCAGAAGCAGAATGAACTGTAACTTCTGTGATTCTGTGCACCGGGGTTACCGGTATTTTGTCATGATGCCGTGTTCCTGTTCGGCGCGGAGGCCGTCGACCATACCTTCACCGACCTTGGCGAAGAACAGCGAGAACAGGTCTAACCGCTGCGGTGGTTCGTACTCTTCTTCGCGCAGCTCGTTGACATCAGTCAGGTTCTTTGCAACGTCACGGGCCGTGTCACTCGATCCAAGCGTGTCGACCAGGCCCAGGTCCTGTGCATCAGTACCGAGGTATATCTCGCCCGTGGCAGCGTCCCCGACCGTTTCCACATCCATACCCCGGTTCTCCGCAATGTCACGGATGAACTCCCGGTGCACCGTGTCCAGCAGGTGGTCGAACTTCTCCCGTTCCTCTTCTTCCATATCCCGGTACCGGGAGCCCATATCCTTGTATTCACCGGCGGTCAGGTTCACGTAGTCGACACCGTACTCCTCGAGAAGATCGGAGAATTCAAGGTAGGCGGAGGTGGCACCGATACTGCCGGTGATGGTGAGACTGTCCGCAACGATACGGTCGCAAGCGGTGGACATCCAGTATGCACCGGACGCTGCGGCCTCCTTCATCAGGCAAACCGTCGGCACGTCCGCCTGTTCCACGGCACGGGTCGCGTCCTTCGAGGCAACCACTGAGCCACCGGGCGAGTTGATCTCATAGATGATGACATCCGCCCGGTCGTCCTGCGCCCGCTTCGTCAACGTCCGGACATCCTCCGGAGAGAATCCACTGGCACCGACATTGCTGTCCTGCATGATCGGCCCGTTCAGCTTGATGACGCCGGCCTTCCCGACATCCGGATCGATATCCATATACACCGCAGGGAGTGCGGCCACAAGCGCGCCAAGAACCACGATAACAAGCACGCCAACAAGTACGTGACGCCAGTCAATCTTCTCCGGAACCATCTCTCCAGCAGCCTTCATGTACCGAACCTTTTAAATTGAGGTTTATATCATTTGTCTTACGTTCTACGATACATGGGAACGCGTGCAGTGGAGGAGAAAGACCAGCGGTTCCGGGAGATCATCGACCGGATCAAGGCCGGTGACATCACGGAGGATCAGGATCTGCACGAGGCCAAGAAAGACGTGGCCAAGGACCTGTCACTGGATGGACTGCCCGCGAACGCAGATATTCTTGAATACGTAACAGAGGACGAGATGGATGATGTCCGTGGCGTCCTGTCCCGGAAACCGACACGCACCATTTCCGGTGTCGCCACCATCGCCGCCATGTGGATGTGGGACTCCGGAACCCATAAAATGGGTTCCGTCGATCAAGCGAACTCGGAGAGTTCGTCGAGCGACTTCTCCTGTCCGTACAACTGCTCGTACTGCCCACAGGGCGAGCACGACGGCGCAACCGCACCAAAGAGCTATACCGGGAAAGAACCCTCGGCGCGGAGAGCGATCGACAACGCATACGACCCGTACGACCAGGTCTCGGCACGGCTGGAACAACTGGAAACAATCGGGCATCCGACCGACAAGTCAGAAATTATCATCATGGGCGGGACGTTCCCCTCCACACCGACCGCATTCCAGGAACACTTCGTCAAACGGTGCTTTGACGCGCTGAATGGAACAGAAGCGGACGATCTGCAGGAGGCGCACGATATCAACGAGACCGCAGAGCGCAGAAATGTGGGGCTGACCATCGAGACTCGCCCCGACTTCGCGAAGAAGGCGCATATCAACGACTTCCTCCGGTTCGGCTGCACCCGTGTCGAGATGGGGGTACAGACCCTGGACGACGCGGTGCACGAGCGGACGGACCGGGGGCACACAACGGAAGCCGTGGTGGAGAGCACGCAACGGTTGAAAGATTGCGGATTCAAGATAACCTATCATATGATGCTGGGGTTACCCGGCGAGTCCAAAGAAGCAGACATCCAGAAGTTCAAGACCTTATTCAACGATCCGCGGTTCCAGCCGGACGAACTCAAGATCTACCCGACCGCCGTACTGGAAGGGACAAAGCTCCACGACGAGATGGAGGCCGGCGAATACGAGCCGCTGGAAGAGGAGGCGATGTACGAGCGGCTGGAACAGATCATGCCCGCGTTGCCGCCGTACGTCCGGGTGAAACGCATCATGCGCGACATCCCCAGCACCGAGATCGATGATGGTGCGTCCCGCACCAACGCCCGGCAGCTCCTCAACCAGCGGATGGAGAAGAAAGGATTGGAGACCCGGGAGATCCGGTCACGGGAAGCCGGCCACGTCAAGATGAAGGACGGGGAGACACCGGACAGCGTGGAACTCGTGGAACGGACATACGACGCGTCACAGGGTACGGAACACTTCCTCAGCGTCGAGGACACAGAAAAAGATATCATCCTCGGATACCTGCGACTCCGGTTTCCAGAAAATGGATCACTACGTGATGAAATTACAGCGGATACGGCGATCGTCCGGCAGCTCCAGGTGGTCGGCCCTGCTGTACCGATCGGCGATGACAAGAACCAGATCCAGCACTCCGGGTACGGCCGTCAGCTGATGGAACGGGCCGAGGAACTGGCACGTGAGAACGGGTTCGAGAAACTAGCCGTGATCTCCGCGGTCGGCACACGGGAATATTACGGCAAGCTTGGGTATGAGCGGGACGGACCGTACATGAGCAAGGAGTTGTAAAGAATCAGCGGTAGCGTTCTACCTGTTTCCGTGCGGCTTCCTGGTGCTCCGGCATCACTTCCAGGACAAGGATACCATCAAATGTGCTGTCCATGATTTCAGCGATGACACGCCCCATGTCCATCGCACCGTCACCGAATGCAAGGCCATCTTCAAGCAGTGTCGCATCGTTGAGGTGGATGACCGGTATGTTCTTGCCGTAGTCATCCAGCAGCGTTCCCATCATGTCATACGCGTGCGGATGTGCTATGAAGAAGTGCGCGGTATCAAATACGAGCTGGTGGTCATGGTCAAGGATACTGTTCTCCAGATGGTCTTTGCTGGCACCAGGATTGTTCTCGTATCCGTACACTGATGAGAACGATAATTGCTCCAGTTCCGGGATATGGACGTGCTGGATGTACTGGGAATGGACCACAAGGAACGCATCCAGTTCCTGAGCCAGCCGGTCTGCCTGTAGCATGTAGTCCATGTTGTCCAGTTGGACATGCGGCGTGTGCATGGACACCACGTCAACTGTTGCGTCCCGGATAGCATCCAATGTTTGATCGAATGTGTCAAGATGCTGCTTCTCCAGGTACAGTTCTACCGCATCGAACCCTCGGTCAGCTGCAGCCGCCAGTCCATCCGGTTCTGGCGGACACTTCCCAGCAACGATCATACACGTACATGCATCACGCAGCGCTTAAATATCACAGCCAACCCGCCGTCACCCTTGGTATACTGGTTCCTCCTTGACCGCGGCAGCAGTATCACGGATGATCTCAGACAGGTGTCCGGCCTGTACTGCCTTGAATCCGAGGATGTCGTCGTAGCCGTCACTGGACATCAGGACCGGGTAGAACGGTTCGTCGGCACGGAGCACATCATCTCCGTTCTGCGCATACACTTCGCCCGTGTCCACCTGCTGCAGGTTTGTAGCGGTGAACCGGTGACCGTGCTTCGGGACCGCGGCCGTCGCCCGGTACAGCAGCGGGTCGTTCCGCTGCGCAGGCTGATCCAGTATGTCGTGGGCTGCGAGGAAGTGGCGAAGGATACGGTGTGCGTTCTCCGCGGCCTTGTCCGTACCGCGGCGGCCGCATTCGACGGCGACGCCATTAATTTGTTCGATCAGTGAGCCGCTGGTGACGGTACCCAAATCCACGACGTGGTCCACGCCCAGCGTCTGCGCCAGTGCAGCGGTTGCTGGCGTGGCGTCGATGAGGATGCCGATCGGTGTATCAGTGGACACGGTGGAGTGCAGGTCCAGTACGGTCTTCCCCTGTATCTTCTCCCAGATCGTGGACGCGATGCGTTCCTCGTGGTTGTCGCTGTCCGGGTTGCCGGGGAACGCCCGGTTTAGGTCTGCATCAATATGGTGCTTGCCAGCGTTGTGGGCACGTTCGTTCGCGATGATGAACCGGACTGGCTCGGTCACGGCCGGTGCCGCATCGAGGAAGCGTTCGATCGCTCGTTTCCCGCAGGGCTCGTCTCCGTGCAGCATTCCGATGACGACGTATTCCGGTTTTTCACCGCCGTAGTCAACAACCTGCACGGTAGACCACCTCCGTGCATCTTCCGGGTTCAGGCGTAACCGCAGGGATTGAGGAAGAATAGTGTCGTGCAAACCGCGGTGTGGTTGTAGGGTGTCGGCCGTCACGGCCGGAAAAAACAGCCACCCTTTACCGGTACAGTGAAGCCCTGTACAGCATGAAACCAGCAGTGTTTAGAATGCGGATAATGCGGGTTACCGGTGGAAAACACATCCACCCTTGGTTCGGGCAGTGTCTGTCATCGTACTACCTATAGTAGGTCAAAACAGTTATAAATATTTTACAGGGTCCACGAGGGTTGATAGGGTGGAATCGCCAGATCTGTCGGGAGAATTCCGGACATCGCACACAGGGAAATCTTTAATACCGCCGCACTCGCATAGCATCACGAAGTATGGTAAGCAGTACCGTTGTCGTGGCACTTGTAGCGCTGGGATCACTGTTCCTGGTGCACGCCCTGTTTCTGGCGTACCAGCTCCGGCACACACTCCAGGAAGGTGTAGTGAAGCAGGCCTGGGACCTGTTATCCATGTTCATCATCCTGTTCATCATCGGGTACACCGGATACATTCTGCACATCCTGCTCGATATCGCACCGATCGATCCACAGCTACTGAACGCATTGATCCTCTTCTTCGCCGCCGTGTTCGTTACGATCACCGCCTACCTGAGCAAGAAAGCATTCACCGAATAACACACGGTCAATCTTCACCCCCTGAACACCGTTAATCGTATCCTACCCAGTTCTCTGCAACTCACCCTCCACCAGCTCCCCCTCAAATGCAGCATCAATATCCGCCCCGCTGAAATCAATGGTATACACCGACGGATAGTTCGGGTTCTGCCGCGTGCCCTTCAACGCCGGATTCTTCACGCACAGCAACAACCGGTCGACCCCGTCCCGCTGCAGGTGCTCCCGGTACGTCCGGCCCGTCACCAACTGCCGCTCCAGGTACGCCTTCATCGCCTTCTCCTCAGAACCCGCCTCATACATGTTCCGCGGCCCATCACCCTCCCCGTACTCCCACACTTCAAACATCGTCATAACATTCTCCTCCGTTTGAAGGTGGTGCGTACGCACAAACCGCCCGCAGTTTGGAGTACTCCCAAACTTCAAACATTGTCATAACATCCTCCTCCGTTTGAAGTTGGTACGTCCGCAGAAACGATCCCGTTTCGAGTACTCACAGACCTGAAACATTGTCATAGAGCTACATTGGTGACGGAACTCTAAATCAGTTCGTCCAGTCGGTCCACGCTGGTTGCCATGTACTCCCAGTCGTCGGTGAACACTTCGAGGGACATTGTGCCCTGCCAGCCGTCAAGCAGCGGTGCGAGGATCACGTCGAACGCCAGGTTGCCGGCACCGAACGGCAGGTGTTCGTCCTGCGGTCGGCGCGTATCGTTCAGGTGCAGATGCGCAATCCGATCCCGGTACTCCTCCACGAACGACGCCATCTCCATTGATTCCATGCCGCTGATCCGGGCGTGTCCCGTGTCCAGCGTCATCGCGGCGTCGGTTTCCTGGAACAGCAATGGGAAGTCATGGATATCGAAGAACGCACCCGGCACATTTTCTACACAGATCTTCACGCCGTGTTCCGCACCGGACTCATGGAGCTGCTGGACGGAATCAAGGATGTGATCCTGGATGGTCTCCACGTCCCACGCCGCAGACCACGCCTTGGAGGATGCGTGCAGCACTGCCTTGTCCGCACCAAGTGCTGCGGCCGTCTCAATATTCGCCTCGATCTCTCTGATCGAGCCGTCGCGGACGTGTTCCAGCGGCGAACCGATATCCAGTTTGAACGGGAGGTGGACGATAATGTCGACACCATGCTCCTGCATCGCTGCGGTCAGTTCATCCTGCTGGTCATCGAGAGCATACCGGTTGTCGTCACCGTCCATCATGATCTCGACGAAATCCAGCCCCAGCTCGGCGGCGTGCTCCAGCGATTCAACCGGCGTCATCCCGACCTGCGTGACAAACCCTTTCCGGATGTCACTGGACATACCGGTCTGCAACCTCCTGTACGTCTTCCCAGACCGCGTTGATGGACTGGTTGCCGTCAACGGTCTCGACCTCTGTGTCGCCCTCTTCGTCGAAGTAGGTGAGGACTTCTTCGAGGCCTTCGCGCTGCCAGTTGACGCGTTCCTTGATCTTTTCCTCGGTGTCGTCAGCGCGCTGGATCAGCTGTGTGTCACAGTTATCACAGCGTTCGTCGTTCTCCGGCGGGTCGTATACGAGGTGGTAGTTGGCGTCGCATTCTGGGCAGATCCGGCGCTTCGTCAGCCGTTCCAGAATGTTGGATTCAGCTACTTCGATCAGCATGACCGCATTGATGTCGGTGACATTGTCCATGACCTCGGCCTGCTCCTGGTACCGGGGAAACCCGTCCAGCACGAACCCGTCCGCGCAGTCCGGCTGTTCCAGTCGTTTCGAGAGCAGTGTGGCCGCGGTCTTCGCGGTCACCGGGTTGCCCTCGTCGATGATCTCGCCAACGGTCTCCCCGCTCTCCGTTTCAAAGTCCTTGTTGTTCCGGAGAATGTCTCCCATCGAGATGTGCGGGATACCGTATTTGTCAGAAAGTTTCCTTGCCTGTGTACCCTTCCCGGCGCCGGGAAGCCCGAGTACTGCCAGCTTGAGGCTCATTGTGTATCACCTGTATACTGTTCCATCGTATCGTATATATCTGCCCATACGTCGTCTGGAGACGGATCGGCGTCGATCGTTTCCACCGGAACCGTACTGTCACTGTAATGGTCAAGCACATCATCCAGTCCGTCACGCTGCCATTCAATCCGTCGTGCAATCGCGTCCGGTGTATCATCGTCCCGTCCACGCTCCATCAACCGCCGGTAGATCTCGTCCTCAGAGACATCCAGGTAGATGATCGCATCAAGCGTATCGATATCATCCATTGCATCAGCCTGCTCCTGCCACCGGGGGAACCCGTCAATCACGTATCCCTGTTCACAGTCCGACTGGTCCAACCGTTGTTCAAGGAAATACGTCGATGTTGCGGTTGACGGTCCTTCTCCGTTGTTCAACCGTTGACCGATGGTCTCCAGATAGTCTGGGAGCAGTTCAGGCTCCTGCGTCCGTGCAACCGCATCCCCAATCCGGTACAGGTCCCGGTTCTCTTCCTCGTCATCATCGTATCTGATGACTGCATCCGATTCAGCACGGAGCAGGTCTCCCATACTCACAGCCGGAACATCATACCTGTCAGAAATCTTCTGACTCTGCGTTCCCTTGCCGGCACCGGGAAGTCCGAGTACTGCCAGATTGAGACTCATACCATACAGTGTGCAGTGATTTCTTAAAAACCTGATCAAGTTGGTCTATCACTATACGACAGATACATCCGTATATTCCTGTGCCAGTTCATCAACCTCTTGCTCCGCGGCAAGTTCACTGTATCCCACCACTTTACCAGCGCGGTAAAACGTGTGAGGAAGTCCTACAGCGCCACCCCCTGCACCTATAATGCCAGCAGCGAACACAGGTTCGGACGCGTTACTCCCCATAACACCGAGTCCTACACCGCCCCATATGCCTCCATTACCAGCGAGCCAAATACTGGCGGATATCGCTCCTTCACGCTTCACTCCGTTGAGGATATTTTCTGCTTTTTCCATGGCTTCATCAGCTGAGGAAACATCACTATCAACAACGCGCCTATACCCGGCTTCCGAAAATGCTCCTGATACTGACGCAGGAATCTCTTCGAACCCATTCTGTTGTGAGAGGGTCTCATAGGTGTCCTGCAGCCTGTCTTCTAACGCATTACTGTAATCGACCTGTAGTTCAGACCATGTTTTCTCATACGCATCCGCAACAAGCCAGTCAGGAAGTGTATCTCGCGCCTCAGAAAGTGGCACCGAGTCACGTTCACGATACGATTCAAACATCTCTATCCAGTCCTGTACATCATCCTCCTCATACGGCTGCCACAGTCCATTATCAATAAATTCAGCGTACATAGCTACCATGAGATACCAGAATATTATATATCTGAACGCCCTCACGGATATATCCAGACTTAGCACATTAGCCTCGGATATCATGCAAGATGGAACGTGTCTTTCAGAAACCTGCGCCACGCTGCACCGTCCATCGCGATATCACCGATTTCCCGCTGCTCAACGACCGGCACAAGGTGTTTCGGTACACCCTTACTCTGGAGATCACCGGACAGGAACTCTTCGAGCAAATCTTCTGCAGTGGTATGCTCGCGTTCCACGTGCGTAACCATCCGCCTGTCCTCCACCCAGACATCGTCGTACTTGGACGTGAAGTTCTCCATGTGTTCCGTGTTGTGGAACGGTTTCGGCCCCTGCTGCTTCCGTATCTGCGGCAGTTCAGCGCTGTAGAACTCGAACAGGATACGGATCTGGTCATCGCCGACATGGAACCCAGACTCGAAGATCCGGAAATCTGCATCCTCCAAGACCTGTTCCAGTCGCCCCATGAAGCTGCGCATCTGTGGGTACAGGATGTCGTCGATCACATCCGGTACCGGAAACTGGATCATGACGAAGTCCCCGCGGTCGAACAGCTCCTCCTTGATCTCCACGTCCTGTACCGTCGCCTCGTCCGGGAAGAAGAACGCTTCGTCCGGGTCCTGCAGGTACTGCCATGCCACGTACACGAACCTGGCGTGGTTCTCGTTGCTGAGGACGGAGGCGACGTTCCGCTCCGGGTCCGCCGGGTCGATCACAACCAGGTCCTCCCCAGAGAACTTTTCCTTCAGATAATTTGGTAATACGTCGTGGTGGCCTGCCGGATCGATGACCTGTTCCTCGTCCCACTCCACGGCGGCCTTCAGCACGTCCTGGAACGAGCCGTACTCCGCGATCAGGAGTTCGCACAGGTATCCGGAGAAGCCCTGTACCTTGAGCGTGGAGCCGTACAGGTCCTGGCCGCGGAGGAACGCTTTCAGCAGGACGACCTCTTCTTTTTCATCGTCGGACAGGCTGGTGTTCACCCAGTCCGTGTGGAACGGTGTCCGGTCCACCGAGCTCCGGATCTGGTCGCCGGCTGCCACATCATAGGCGGGCACGATTTCGACCTCGTACCCGTCGATCTCGCCTTTCGTGTACGGGTGCTCCGCGTAGTCCACCTCGTACGTGCCGTCAAAGTATGCGAATACAGATTCACCGATCTCCAGTCCGTGCTCCTCCAGCATGCCCTCATCCGTGTCCGCCGGGAACATGACGAAGATATCCAGGTCCTTGTCACCGCTGATGAACGTGCCTTTCGCCGTGGACCCCATGAGCCGTGCATCCACGTCGTAGCTGTCCTCGATGAACTCCTTGATCCGTGCAAATCGCTCCCGGTTCTTGTCGCGTTCCGCCTGTTCCGGGAGTACCCGGTCCAGTATAGAATCCTCAATATCGTCGGTCATGCACAGTGCATGCGTGGGGAAGATAAAAATAGATTAGGGATGCTACGCATATGCCCGTTGCTCATCTCGTTCATACACCGTTCGGGTCCGCGGCTTCAGCCCGATATCCAACGACCAGTAGGTTTCCACCGTGATCTCGTCCTCGTATGCGGGTCGCGGCTCGTACCGTGAAACTTCTACAGTGTCCGTCCGCCACGGCTGAAGAACAAACCGCTGCTCCTGTTCGACGACTTCCTCAATGAACACGTCTGACAGTTCCTCGTCTTCTTTGAGGAGCTGGGACGCAGTATGTTCAGATAGTTCCATACCCCTCTAGTTATACTTGACTCTAAAATACGTTTCTGCCTGATGCGATCAGTTCAGTCCTTAAGCACGTCCCTAAACACGGAGAACCTCGTGGCCCACGATCTTCCGGACCCCCGCATCGCTTCGTGGGACAGCGGTGTATCCGTATCGGCTTCATGGGACGATCACCTACACGAAGTATCCGTCTTCCGGTTCCGTATCCAGAATGTCCCCCATATCAAAATCGCCGTTCATTGAAATGACCGGTTCCCGGTACCATGCACCCTTGTTATCCGGGTGCCGGAAGTTGGCCATGGCCTCGGACGGCGTCCGTCCGTACTCCTGCAGATACGATGCAATAGCCCCGTTCACGTCCACGTTCAGAACCGGGATACGCCGATAGCCATCCGATGTTGTCGTCACCTCTGGTCCGCAGAAGTCCGGAGATCGGGTAATGACTGCACTATCCGTGTAGTATCCGTTCTCCTGAAGCCGGTCCATGATCGTTTCAGGGACGTACAGTTCATCGTCTTCAGTAGACTGTACGTGGACAGTGTACGTGGCCAGATCATCTGTTTTAACAAACGGTTGCACCATACGTACCAAATAGAAGTTAATATATAAATCATTTTCCCATTGAACAGAAAACAAACATTTACTTATCTAGAGGATAATAGGAAACTTGTGGAAAAGGGTTTTACGCCTTTCCCTTGACGAGATTGCGGTCGTCGATTTCCCAGAACTTGATCTCTTCGCCTTCGTCAACGTCGAGATCGTCAGGAAGCTTCATCTCTTCGGTCTCATACGTGTCCATGTCCATGACCTGTGCCATGTTACCGTCCTTGGACACGACCTGTCCTTCCTTCTTGTTGATCTGTGGAGTCAGCAGCTTGTGGTCTGCCCCCCACTTCCCATTGTATGACTGTCCGTCGAAGACGCCTTCTGCGCGGACCTTCACTTTGGCGTGGCCGTGTTTTCCTGCCATGGACTTGCTGGCTTCCTTGACGATGCATGGCTCGTCATCGATAATCACGTAGTCTCCTTTCGAGAGTTTTCCCGCTTCAATCTGATGCCCCATAATCACAAACCTCCAACAGCACTTATTTATCAACCTTTAAAAAGGATGCTGCTACCCTTCCAGCGTCTGGCGGATACCTTCTGTAGTGCTATCGTACACGTCCGCAAACGTATCCCAGTTCTGTTCCATGGTACCAGTATTCTGCATGTACTGCTCCATGTCACGTTTCAATCCGTTCCGTTCCGGATCCGCATCGTCGAGCGACACCTCGTCCGGCGTGAGTAGCGGCTGTTCCGTGTCACGGCCTGTAGCATCCGGCAGGTAGCACGCGTCCCGCCCGGCAACGATGCTTCGATACACCCGCTCCCGTTGACCCCAGTCCTCGATGACAGCGTCAAGGACCGCAGCGTATCGGCCAGCATCTTCCACCGCGCCGTCCTCGACATCGTCGTACCGACCGGCGAACGAATAGTTCACCCTGTCCGGCACCCCAGTGTGATAGTCGAAGTCATCGATTTCCCGTTCCAGTTCGTCAAATACGTCGTGTAATGGATCGCTGTACGTGCTCATCTTCTACCCCTCTTTACTACAACCGTCAACGGATTTTAAGTATCTATGTGCATACCCTCCTAAATTCTTCCAGCATCTATAAAGTGCGATTATGCAGGATATCCTGCCGGAGAAACACCCGTACGCTACTCACCCATCTCGTTGCGTGGACGCTCTTTATGGTACGTGGTCAGGAACGCTGATTTGGAGAACCGCATGTCACTATCCTCATCGAACCATTCGTCAGCGTAGTGCCGGAACTCCCCCATGTCGTCGTCAAGGGTTAACGTGTAGGTGTCACCCGCATCGGATTCAAACTGGTACTTGTCCTGTCCTTGCTCCTCCAGCTGGTTCGCGATGCGACCCAGTTCACCGCCGACAAATTTGACTTCCTGACGGGTCAGGTTATCACCGTCTTCCAGTGCTGCAACGTAGTTTCCGAGCTGATTGTCCGCATATCCCAGGTCACGGTCGTCCATCATACGAGGATGCATGGTAGCCAAGTTTAAAATCGGTTTCGCTGGCGAAAGGAGAGGGGGGAAGAAGAGGCGCCCTCCGCCTCGTGAGGTGAAAGAAAATCCACACGAGAGCGATGTTGGGGGGAAGGTGTCGCTTCTCGCGGAAACGCGAGGCGGCGAGGGCTCAATATAATAATGCCCTCGTCGGGCGCCGTAATATAAATTAAATGGCGTGGACCTGTGTCCACGCCTATCGCTTACAGTCCGTAGTCGGCTGGAAGTGGATCGTCCGGCTTCATCGTGCGATCACCTCGTGGTGGCTTGAACAGTGTTTCATTGTTCGATCACTTTGAGGCCGAGATCATCCATCTCCTTGACTTCGGCTTTCTCCTCGTCGACCGGGCCGAGCACGTACGGCGATTGGACGCCGGTGATGATGGAGATGACCTGGA
>CAZCWR010000029.1:0-7571 GCA_964502455.1 uncultured archaeon
TCCGGTTCCGGCATAGACTCGTTCTGTTTCCAGACATCTATCAGCACATCGTTTATATCCACGCCCTGGCGCTCGGCCACATCACGGACCAGCCGTCGTTCCTGTTCTACTATATCCGGGTTCCCTGGTGCATCGGTCTCCCGCGGGAACCGTTCTATCTGTGCCGACGAGTATGCCCTGAATGCTTCCGGGAGGGCCGCACCGTACGCACCAGCCTCACGGTGGTGGCGGGCCGTTTCCAGGTATGTGTATGCGGCCCGGTGGCGTTCACGGACAATGATATCCATCGCCCGGCCAATGATACGATCCGCCTGCTCTCGCAGTGTGTCCGCTGGTACGTCCCATGCCGTTATCGTACCGTGGTGTGCCTGCTCCCAGCGCTCCCAGGCCTTCGCAAACAGATCGGCAGCCACAGCTGCCGCAGGACCGGTACGCTGTGTGACCGACACGTCGAGGGAATTGATCCTTGCATCAAGTGCATCCGCCAGGTCCGAATCACCGGTTACTGTAACCGTTTCAGGGTCGACAGACTGGACGAGCCGGTGTACGTCATCAAGATCCTGTTCGCCCATCACGATATGCGGTGGATCTCCAGGTACGGCGGCATGGTGCAGGCTGTCCCGGTACGTGGTTGCACCGATTACATGCAATTTATCTGTGTCCTGATACGTGGTATTAACGCGATCGTACCGGTGTTTACGGGCCGCGTCAGCATCCGGCCAGACCAGGGTGATGTTCTTGACGCCGACCCCACGCAATGGCTTCTCGATCCGGGCCAGTGGCTCCGGGGTGAACACGAGTACCTCTGTTGCACCAAGTGCGGCGACTGCATCAACGGTCTCGTACGACATCCCTCCCGTATCCGCGATAAGGACCGGGATCCCGTCAATATCGCCCCGGGCCCGCACTAATCGTTCAAATCCCTGTTCCGGATCGTCCTGCGGGTACTGGACGATGACCGCCTCGTCGCTGCCGTCCGGCCAGAAATAGTCCGAGACCGCTGTAGACGTTCCGATCGCGGTCGCCCCCCACAGCCGCACCACATCGTGGGACTGCTGGAGGTCCGCCTCGACCTGTGCCGAGATCACGGCCGGACCACCGATCAGGATAATCCGGGACGGATCAATCGCGTCCAGCTGTTCACGGGTCGACTGTGGTACCGTCTTCTGACCAGTAAGCAGTACCGGGATACCGCGCCGTGTCGCCGGACCTGCAGCGATGAACGCGTCCGGGAAGTTCGCAGTCGAGACCAGTATCACCGTATCGATCCCATCCCCGCCGGCATCCCCGTCTGCGATCGATACCGTACCAGCGGATGCCGTATCAGCGGATGCCGTATCGACACCGCCTACTAGTCCTGTGACCAGTATCCCAGTACACAGGAACAGGAAAACAGCAACGATACGTCTCATGCCTTGATCGTGGGAATCCGCGATTTTTATACCTGCCCCGTGGCGAACATCGGCCTATATCGGGTAGAACAGTCGTCTATAGCCTATGAGGATGGTTCGGGGGACAGGATCTCGAATTCGGTACCCTTGCTGAGTTCCGGTGTCCCACCGCACCGGGGGCAGGACGATAACATTTCAGGGGACGGGGTGACCTCCCGGTACCCGCATTCACACTCGACCTCAGGGTACACCTCATCCAGTTCCAGATCGATGTTCTCGAAGTAGGTGCCACGGGAATAATGGGTAAAAATGTTCCGGAACTTCTCCGGGTCTGCGAGTGCCGTTCCTAACCGGACCCGGGCGTGGCCGTTGCATTCACGTCTGGAGAGTTCTTCGATTAGCTTCAATACCAGGTCCGTTTCCTGCATGTTTTCTCCCTTTCTTCGGCGGTAGCTGTTTCACGGGGATGTCAGCCAGCTGTGTAAATAAGAACCTACTCATGATACATACCGATGCCGTTCTTTTAAACATTTCGCTGGCAGTATATCGCTCTCTTTCGGTAGTAACGACAGTAGTTCACAGTGGCGACACCTGTGAACAGACAGTCCGAACCCGGTACCACTCGCCAGCAGATTCAAACGTCCCGGTGACGCGGACCATTGACCCGACACCTAACGTTGATTGCCTGCTATCACGATCACATACCACCGCCACCGTCTCTGTACCGCCGGCGTCCGCGATCACAAACCGCTGTCTTGACCTGCCCTGCAATGCGTTACCGTGCCGGACATGGACGATACGGCCGGTGACCTGGACCTCCTCGTCCAGCGGTCGTTCCCGCATCAGCCAGTGCACGCTGTACTGTTCTCCTGTCAGTATCCGTAGTCCCTGCCCTGTCTCACTACTCGCAAGCGTTCCGGCAAGCGGTGCACCGAGAACAAGCGCGGCAACCGTAATCAGGCGTACTACATGCGGATCCATCGTCCCACCTCCCTGCGGTACCGCCACACCACCAGAACCCCAACACTGTACAGACCTATCGCCATGTTCGCAAGCAGATCCGTGGCCGGGAACAGCACGACCGCGATGTGATGTGTGGTCACCGGGTACAGCCACATCGCGCCCAGCGGCGTCAGCGTATCCAGCAGCAGATGGGACAGCAGTCCGAGGCCTGCCGCCAGCGCCACAGCTTTGCGATCTGTGACCAGGTACAGGACGACCGTTACGAACGCAGCGAACAGCGGCGTGTGCAGGATACCCTGCGGTGTGAACGGGAACAGTGCGGCGAACAGTGCATCCACGTTCGGGAGCAGCCCGGCCACCACGGCATACATCACAGGTAAACGGAACAGATAGGCAAGTGTGAGCGCGAAAAGAACATGAGTGACCGCGATCATCGTAATCCTTATTCCGTGATCGTTGTACCGCCGTGATCATCACCGAACGCATCCCTAAGCGTGTCCGGGTCGCGGCCGTCCAGCACCACGGTCTCAATACGGGACCGCTCCACCAGTTTCGCCGCGGTGATATCGAACAGGTCATAGGACCCGGCGCCAGCATCCTGATCCCGCACCAGATCCAGCATCTCATCGTAATCCAGCGTATCGAACCGCTCCACGCCATCCGTATTGTTGGGATCTGCGCTGTAGACGCCGTCAACGGTGGTCGCGATGACCAGACGGTCCGCACCAATGATCTCTGCGCATTCCGCGGCAACCCCGTCCGTGGACTGGCCGGGCAGGAGCCCACCGAGCACGATCACGTCATGGACGTGAGCCATCTCCGCCACGTCCTCCAGTGTTTCCGGAATCTTCGTGTTCACGTCGAGCGCGGCTGCGAGGCAGGAGGCCTGCATCCGTGTCGCGGCAATCCCGATCATGTCCTTCCGGGCCTCCGGCACGTCGAAATGCCGCGTTGCGTTTATGTATTTCTTTACTGGTCCTGCCCCGGTGACGATAACCAGCGTATCCGCCTGTTCTGCAAGGGACTGGAACGCATCAACGTACGGTTCCAGTTCGTCCTGTTCGACGGCGTCGGCGACGACCGCACCACTGATCGAGACGACTGCATTCATCGGTACTCACTCACTGGACGGTTTACCGTGCAGGATATATAATAGTGCTGGCCAGCAGACGTCACGTACTACACATAACAGAGCACGACAATCTGAATATGATACACTATGTATAGCGCCCGGATGGTCGACAGGAACATATAAAAGCCAGCGCGGCCCCATTATGGAAACAGGTTCGATACTATGTCTGACGATGAAACATACGAGTGCCCTGAATGTGGTGAAGAGTTTGACTCCATTCGGGGGATGCACGTCCACGAAGGCCAGGTGCACCCTGACCGGCGGGTGGACGATCTGCAGGAACTGATCGACGAGTTCGAGGAGGACGCGAACAAGGCCGTGATGATTAAGCGGGAACGCGATCGCCTCAAGAACCGTCTGCAGCAGCTCACCCACGAAAAAGAAGAACTTGAGGAAACAGTGTCCGATCTCCGCTCTACAAAGAAGCAGCTGAAAAACGCGATTGACGAAAAAGAGGGCGAGGTCGAAGACCTCCAGGCAAAGCTGAACGAGATAAAAGACGAGAAGGAAGAAGTCGCTGCAGAGAAACAATCTCTACAGCGAGAACTCGAAGCAGCACAGGACGAGAAGAAGCGCATGAACCAGTCACTGGAGAAGACAGAAGACCTCCTGCTCAAGTTCAAGCACCAGGTCGACGAACTGGACGCAGACCTCAACTAACACGGAGTCGGGGCATAAACACCCCACTCCACCCAGTTTCTCTATTTTTTATGCCGTTACCGGCCACCCAGCAACGTATTGGAGACATGGAGACAGTGCATTCCTCTACCGGTACAGCAGTTTTTTGTATCTCGGTTACAGTGTTCTCTATAACCGCAGTACTGTGAATAGGGTACTAACTTATAATTCGTAGTTCTATTAGATAGGATATGAGTTCGGACACGTACGAGCGGGAGATTAATAACCATTACGGTATCGGAAATCTGGATGAACGCATCCTTGCTGCCTTCGAGGAACATGGAAAGGATGCCTCTACCTTGACGCGGGAGGATATCGCTGCGTTTGAAGAGTTCCATATTCGGGGGCGTGATGCAACGCGTGAACTGGCAGAACTCGCGGACATACATGCAGAATCCGCGGTGGTCGACATTGGTAGCGGTGTTGGCGGTCCAGCCCGCACACTCGCAGCCGAATACGGCTGTTCGGTGACCGGCGTAGACCTTGTCGAAGAATACTGCCAGATAGCAGCAGCATTCACAGACAGGGTCGGATTGAGCGACCGCGTCTCGTTCCAGCAGGGCAACGCACTGGACCTGCCGTTTGCGGACGGATCATTTGACGTAGCGTGGCTGCAACACATGACGATGAACGTTGCGGACAAAGACCAGTTGATAGCAGAAGCACACCGCGTACTCCAATCTAACGGGCGACTGGCACTCTACGAGATCTGTGCTGGACCCGGCGGAGAAATACATCTTCCGGTTCCCTGGGCGGAGGATGCCGACCTCAATTACCTCACCACGCCGACGGAACTGCAGGAAACCATAGCATCCGCAGGATTTGACCGGGTCGCATGGCAGGACGTAACAGCGGAGAGCCTGGAATGGTTCAAAAACAAACTGGACAAGATGCAGTCCCGTCCCGTCGACGCACCAGCACCCCTCGGTCTTAACCTGCTGCTCGGCGAGGACACCCCGGCACTCATGAAGAACACCGTTCGCAACCTCGAAGAAGACCGTATACAGGTCATACAGGGCGTCTACGACCGATCCTCTTAACGTTCTGGAATATAGGAACATTTTTTGGCTTCAAAAAGAAAGCGTCAATAGCGAGGCACCGGATTCTGCCAGTCACAACGTTCTCGAAGAATATTGTTCGAGAAGTCTTCCGATAGAAGACCTCGATCGGCAGATGGCGGTCACAGACTCCTTATAGGAGTCTGTTCAAGCAGACATTCCTCTCAAGAAATGCTGCGATTGAACGCTACGCGGAATTGTAATGGAGAGTAGCGAGAGGTGGATTTGAACTCCTGGCTTCTCGACAGAGAAGGGGGGCCGGTGAGAAAAACGCCATTCCTTTAGAGCGATAGGATGTGGATTTGAACAGCGAAAACAGTAACGGTTTTCTCGGGATTCAAATCCATAGAAGCGATCATAGCGGGGGGTGGATTTGAACCACCGGCCTCCGGGTTATGAGCCCGACGAGCACTCCTGGCTGCTCCACCCCGCTAGTTACAGAAAGCCCGTCAAATCATTATAAATGTTGGTAGACTAATTCCACAGACAAGGCATTCCATTACGTCAGGGATAACCATTATTAACTGGTGGCTCCATACACTGCTGTATGGGTATGCGGAAGGCCGTAATCTGCACTGTTCTCCTGATCCTGCTTGCAGGACCAATCGCAGCGCAGGACGACGAACAGCTTTTCCCCCGCGATCTCGAGGATTTACGTGTCGGGGATGAGACACAGATGACGGCGACCCTTTCGAACCCGCTGCCCGTTGAGGACGAGATTAAACTTTCTATGACAGGGGATGCCCTCATGCAGGGACTGATCACTGTCGACATTGACAGCAGTGACCCGGAGGTCTACAACTGTAACCCTGCACAGACGCGATGCAGTGTCGGCGTTGAGGCGGAAGGAACGAAAGACGTGACACTGGACGTGGAAGCGACCGCAATCGGGCAGGGAACCCTGAAAGGCGTCGCAAATTCGTCTACGACCGGTCTGTCGAGCGAGAACGAGCTATCCGTCCTGGTCGACACCGGATTTATCAATACAAACGTGTCAGCACCCGGCATCACCCTAGTGCATCTGCTTCTGATCGGTCTGCTCGGCGGCGTGGCCGTATTTGCTGTCCGCCAGCACACGCCAGACCAGTCGTGACATACAGCATACAGGACTCCATCACGTATATCCACCGCGTTGAGCGGAACCTTTAAATCCATCCAGTAATACGATGTATTACGATTGGTGATTTGTGTGAGCAAGATTACTGTTTCAGTGATAAAAGCTGATATCGGCGGATACGTAGGACACTCAAACGTACACGATGACGTGATGGATGCAGCACGGCAGCATCTGCACCGGCACGGCGACATGCTAGAGGATTTCACGATAACACACGCCGGCGACGACATGCACCTCATCATGACGCACCGGCAGGGCGCAGACAGCGAGGAGATCCACTCACTGGCCTGGGACGCGTTCCAGGCCGGGACCGCGGTTGCGCAGGACCTGAAGCTGTACGGCGCCGGCCAGGACCTGCTGTCGGACGCATTCTCCGGGAACGTCCGCGGTCTTGGGCCAGGGGCAGCCGAACTCGAATTCACAGAGCGTCCCTCAGACCCGCTGGTCGTGTTCGGGATGGACAAGACCGAACCCGGCGCGTTCAACCTGCCAATGTACAAGATCTTCGGCGACCCGTTCAACACAGCCGGCCTCGTGATCGACCCCAGCATGCACCAGGGCTTCCGGTTCGAGGTCTGGGACGTGAAAAACCACGAGAAGATCATGCTGAACATGCCGGAGGACCAGCACGAGCTGCTGGCACTGATCGGCGCCCAGTCCCGGTACGTCATCAAGCGCGTCTATCCGCGGGAGGGCAACAAGAACGATCCGAGCGAGCCGGTGGCCGCCGTATCCACAGAGAAGCTGGTGGACGTGGCCGGCGAATACGTCGGCAAGGACGATCCCGTCGCCGTGGTCCGATCACAGAGCGGCCTGCCCGCACTCGGCGAAGTCCTGGAGCCGTTCACGTTCCCGCACCTCGTGTCCGGCTGGATGCGCGGCTCCCACCAGGGTCCGGTCATGCCCGTCTCGTTCAACCATTCGCAGACCACGCGGTTCGATGGCCCACCACGTTGCATCGCGGCCGGCTTCCAGCTGAGTGACGGCAAACTCGTCGGCCCGCGCGACCTGTTCGACGACCCGGCATTCAACCGCGCACGAGAGAAGGCGAACGAGCAGGCGGACTACATGCGGCAGCACGGTCCGTTCGAACCGCACCGCCTGCCAATGGAGGAACTGGAGTACACCACGCTCCCCGAGATTATGGACCAGCTGGAGGATCGCTGGAAACCAGTGGACGCCGAACAGGGCGAGGCAACAGGGACGGACAACGTGGAAACGTTCGAGTAACG
>CAZCWR010000029.1:7671-13533 GCA_964502455.1 uncultured archaeon
AAACGACCTACTGTGTAGGCGGCGACGCACCCGCGACAACCCCTATGCTTTTAAAGTTCTGCAGTAGTTCCAACGTGGTATCATGGCAGACGATTACTGTGAAGGTGTAGGTCGCCGGAAGATGATGGCCGGTATTGCAACCGGTGCCGCCAGTCTTGCCGGATGCCTCAACGGCGATGGAAACACCTCCACAGAAGACCCCCTGTACAATGACCTCACCCGGGGGAGAGACAATATTGACAGCCGTATCGGACAGGGCGAACACCTGGACAGCCTCGCAGAAAAACAGGGAGCTCCATTCCAGTACCTGCACCAGCAACTGGAGGACGCCGATCATACGGTATATCATGAAAACGATGAACCCGCATACACCGGGGACGCTGGCGACCAGGAGGAACAGGAACCGTACCGGCACGAGATGACGGTCGAACTTAACACATTGATGGACCCCTGCGAGTACGTTGAAGAGGATGTCCCTCAGACAGACGCGTTCATAGATGAGAAAGCCCCCGAGACCTACATAAAGGACACACTTGAAATCATGGTTGACGAGCTGTGGCATATCCGGCCCGACACACGGCACAAGGACATGCCCGCCGTCGAACAGTACACGATGCGCTTGAACGGACGCGAACACGAGGAAGACGGTATCCTCTCCGAGAGAGATGGTATCCTCGCAGGTAAGTACCACGGCAGTGTCACGTACAGCGTCGGGACAGAACAGATCAACGAGATGCTCACCACCACACCGGACGACACACAGGACGCAGTACTGGACACAGAGGCATTCCTCGATGACTTTTCACAGAACGCCGAAATCACCTGTTGAACACAGTACGCAGTGATACCTCATCACAATGTTTCGCCGATCGAACCGCGATGTATCATCCCGCACCACTGCAATACCGCCCTATTATTTAACGCTTTCCCTCCCCAGCATGTACAGACCCTACTGATGACTGAACAGCGCACACACCCCGTATCTGTACTGGAGTTTCTCTCACAGGCACTGCGATTTTTCCGGGAACACCGGCTCTGGGGGATCGTGTTCGTTGTGGCATTGGCGAACGACATCTTCGACTACTTCGGCGGCGCCATCCCCGTCTTCGGTGACATCCTGGACCTTGCAACGTCCGCCGTCCTGTACCCGGTCATCGGCCCGTACGTGACCGCGTTCACCGCCATTGAGTTCATACCGGGCGCAGACTACCTGCCGGTCCATACCACGCTCGTCCTGTGGGCCCTGTGGCGGGCCTGGAACCGCGGCGATCTGGATGCCCCCGTGGAAGAGGTGGACCTGCAACAGCTCACCGGCGACTCCTGACAGGGAAGGCATTTAAAGCATTCAGCGCCATGGTATGCCCGATGAAACTGCTCGGTATCGACGAGGCTGGCCGCGGCCCCGTCCTCGGCTCCATGTTTATCGGCGGCGTACTCGTCGACAGTGATGATACGGAGACACTGGAACAGCTCCAGCTCAAAGATTCTAAGGAACTGGCCGATGAACAGCGCGAAGACTTCGTTCCACAGATCACGGAAGTCGCCACCGATACGCACGTGAAAGAAGTGACCGCGACCGAGATCGACGAACTCCGGGAGATTATGAGCCTCAACATGATCGAAATCAACGGGTTCGCCCACATCATCGACGCACTTGGGCCGGACAAGGTCGTCATCGACCTCCCGGAACCGAACGCAAACCGGTTCGTCAAAAAGCTCCGGAACCAGATCGACGGCGATACCGACCACATCGACATGATCGCGGAACACAAGGCAGACAAGAACTATCCAATCGTCTCCGCCGCCAGTATCCTCGCCAAATCACAGCGCGAACACCACATCACCCAGCTCAACAAGAAATACGGCGCCAACGTCGACAGCGGCTACCCGCACGATGAACAGACCACCCAGTTCCTCGAAGACCACCTCCAGGAACACGGCCACCTCCCGGAAGAAACCCGGGAAAGCTGGAGTACCGCCCAGCGGATCAAGGCAGAAAACCAGCAGCAAGGGCTCGGCGATTTCTACACCGGACACAACTCCAACGTATAAGAACCTCGCGTAACGCTATACAATCATATGCAGCACGCCACACTGTGCTACGTGTTCGACGGCAACGAAGTACTGCTGATCCGGCAGCAGCGCGGGATCGGTGAAGGCAAGATCAACTCGCAGACTTCTGCGAAGCCGATGTCTGCTCGAACAGCAATCTCCTCACGGAGAATGCTGTGAGGCCCGGGCGGCAAAGTCGAGGACGACGAGTCGCCGAAAGAATGCGCCATCCGCGAAGTGAAAGAAGAAGTCGGCGTCCATATGCCAGAAGACGCCGTGGAGAAGCGTGGTGAGATCCGGTTCACGTTCGGTGACGAGCCGTTCCAGCACGTCCACGTGTTCGTCACCGACGAATTCTCAGGCGAACCTAAAGAAACCGAAGAAGCCGTCCCGGAATGGGTGCATGTCGACGAGATGCCGTATGATGAGATGTGGCCAGACGACGAGTACTGGATGCCGCTCCTGTTCGACGGCGAAACATTCGAAGGCGAGTTCTTATTCGATGAAGAGGGCGAAGAAATCCTGGACTACGAGCTGGATACAGATACAGCGATCACCCAGCACTAACTGTTACGCATGCTTGCTGACCCCTTACTGTTCGGTCAGTTCGTCGATTTTCGCCGCCACGATGAAATCGTTCTCATGCAGCCCATCGATTTTATGCGTGTACAGCGTAATCGTTGCCCTGCCCCACGTGAACTCGATGACCGGGTGGTGCCCCTGTTCTTCCGCGATCTCCCCAACCGCGTTGACAAAGTCCAGCGCCGCCTGGAAATCTTCGAAATTGAACTCCCGCTCGATGTGATGGTTATCCACCAGTTCCCAGTCATCATGCAGTTCATCCATCTTCTCAACCGATTCTGTTGCCTTTAGCGGGTCCGCGTCACCGCGGCATGCCGTACACACCTTGGATGATAGTTCTGATTCTGCCATGGATACTCATGACCAGATCGGAAAGAAAAAGGTTTCGTACCCCGCATATCCGACCGTTATTCCTCAGAGGCTTCGTCCTCGCCCTCATCGTCCACGACAACGTCTACACCCAGCCCATCAAGCTGGTCGTCGCGTGGCGGTGTTGGGGCGCCGGTGAGGTAGTCGTAGCCGGATTTGGACTTGGGGAACGGGATGACTTCGCGGATGTTGGGTTCATCCTGCATCAGCATGAGGATGCGGTCGATGCCGAACGCGATGCCGCGGTGCGGTGGGGCGCCGTACTGGAATGCTTCGACGAACCAGCCGAACCGTTCCTCGACCTGTTCCTTGGAGAGGCCGATGACATCGAACACGGTCTCCTGAATGTCCGGGTCGTGGATTCGGCGGGAGCCGCCACCGATCTCGAATCCGTTCAATACGATGTCGTACGCGTCCGAGGTGAGGCCGGCCAGTGCCTCCTTGTCGTCCGGATCGATCTGGCGCATCTTGTCCGGTTCGTCCGGCATGGTGAACGGGTGGTGTTCCGCGTTCAGTTCCCCGTCCTCCAGTGAGAACATCGGGAAGTCGACGATCCAGAACAGGTCGAAGCCCTCCGCGTTCTCCGCGATGTCGAACACGTTGTCCGCGAGGTGGCGGCGAAGGCTTCCCAATACCTCGTTCGCCACGGACAGGTCATCCGCGACCAAGAACAGGACATCGTTCGCCTCCGCGTCGAATTCCGCAATCAGCGCGCGCAGGACCTCGTTCTCCAGGTAGTTCTCCACCGGGCTCTCGAAGCCGTCGGATGTCAGTTTGATCCAGATCAGGCCGCCAGCGCCTTCCTCCTGCGCGTAGTCGATCAAGTCGTCCATGTCGTTGTTCGATAGGTCGTCGGCGCGGTCCTCCAGCTTGAAGCCTTTCACCGCACCGCCTTCTTCGACTGTATTCGCAAAGATATTCAGGTCGGAGTCCGCGACCTTCTCCGATACATCGTGCAGTTCCATGCCGTACCGGCGGTCCGGCCGGTCTGACCCATATTTATTCATCGCTTCTGCGTGGGTGATGCGGTCGATTGGTGTCTCGATCTCGATGTCGAACGCGTCCTGCATCGCGGTTGTCATCATCTCTTCCATGTGTGTCAGGAAGTCGTCCTGGTCCATGAACGAGACCTCGATGTCGAGCTGGGTAAATTCGGGCTGCCGGTCCTTCCGCGTGTCCTCATCACGGAAACACCGCGCGACCTGGTAGTACCGTTCCATGCCGCCGACCATCAACAACTGCTTGAACAGCTGCGGTGATTGGGGCAGGGCGTAGAAGTTGCCGGGGAAGTTCCGTGCCGGAACCACGAAGTCGCGGGCACCTTCCGGCGTCGACTTTGAAAGATACGGTGTCTCGATCTCCAGAAATTCGTTCTCATTCATATAGCGGCGGCAGGCCTGCAAAAACTCGTGCCGTTTCTGCAGGTTGTCTGCGACGCGCTGCTTCCGCATGTCCAGGTACCGGTACTCCATCCGCAGCTCTTCCCGCGTCCCCTTCGCCTTGTCCTCGTCCAGCGAGAACGGTGGGACCTCGGATTCGGACACGACATCAAACCCTGTTGCATGGATCTCGACATCGCCCGTGGCCAGATCCTCGTTCTTCGTGCCGTCAGGCCGTTCCTGGACCGTGCCGTCAACACGGACCAGCCATTCCCGGCCAAATTCCTCCGTCTTGTGGAATTCGTCTGTATGTTCCGGGGAGAATACGACCTGTACCAGTCCTTCGCGGTCCCGGAGGTCCACGAACCGTTTGCCGCCGTGGTCCCGGGAGCGGTGCACCCAGCCGACAAGCGATACGTCCTCTTCAGCGTCGTCGACCCGGAGATCGCCGCAGCGATGCGTTCGTTCCATGATAAATCAGCACACAACACTCATCTGGAATTCTTAAATAGGTGTCGCACAGGGAGCCGTGACAGCCAGTATGCACAACGTATTTATGGGGGCATCGCATAATGGACGCATATGGCCGACGACACCGACACGGATACGGATGGCGGCGCGGATGCGAACACCGGATCACCAGGAACAGGGATGGATGTGGAACTGGACCTGAATCTCCCGGAGTACGCGCTGCCGGTCGCGGTCGGTGTATTGACGGTGCTCGTCCTTGTGCTCGGGTACAACGTGTATGCGACACAGCAGGCGGTCGGAGCACTTGACAGTGACGAGGATCCAACGGATACATCGGCAGGCGACTCGCTCCAGGAGCGGCTTACCTCTCTCGAAGAGCAGCATACGGAGCTGCAGAAACAGGTCGCATGCCAGCAGGCAGCCGATGAAGTCAACGATGCGTACTGCCGTAAATACGTGCGGGGCAGCCAGGGGACTGACAGACCGACAACGACGCGTTGTGGCAACACCCGCGATATGCAATCACGGACATATGCGCACAGTGCATCAGAGATGGGCTGTGACTGGACAGAGCAACTGGACGACGCCGGGACGGTCACGGTGAACGGCGAGACCATTGACTGCGTGGCAGACGGCTATCTTGAACCCACGTGTCCGGCGTAATATCCCTGATTCCACAACGCCGGGCCGGAACGACAGCTATCGTTTTTCTGGTATGCTGTACGCTGTGACTGTGATGAACGCAGAGGGTTGATAAGTCTCCACAGGCAAGACAGAGGATGATGGGACGGCAGGCAGCAAAGAAAACCGCTGAGCGCGGGCTATTCATCATTGCTGCGCTGGCGATCGTGATCTGGGGGTTCTGGGAGGGGCTGCGGATCACCGAGATCACGCTCAACCTGCTGTACATCGTTATCGAGATCACCCTGCTGGATGCAGTCTCCTCCAGCCTGTTCTTCTCCGCGTTCATCACGGTGTTCGGCGGTATCCTCCTCTACCAGAGCTATTC
>CAZCWR010000030.1:0-4627 GCA_964502455.1 uncultured archaeon
ACCAGGGATGGAGCCAGTTGAACAACAATCCAAGCGGCTGGGAATCACAGTACGTCCGCGTTGATAAGATCAACCCCACCACCGATATCGCGCAGGAAACGGACTGGAAAGAGGATGACTTTACAGGCGCGGTGAATGACACGGACTTTGGCGGGTCCGGTGTTAATCAAACACGCTGCGAGTACCGTACCAATGATAACGGTGCTGGCTGGTCTGCGTGGAAAAGCCGCACCTGTGACCGGGTCGCTGTGACTGTTGGGGAGAGCGGCGCGGAGTGTACGACAGAAGGCCAGGATACGTGCGGTGTCCGGACACGGGTCTGGGACAATGCCGGGCACAGTGATACGGACGAGTACTGGTACAGTGTTGACTACACTGCTCCGGGGACGACGGACAACTATACTGATACCGGGTGGAAGACCTCTCCGCAGATGGTCCATCTTGACTGTCAGGACGGTGGTAGTGGCTGCCAGAACATTGAATGGGAGATAACCTACTACGACGGTGCGAATATCCGGGGTCCGCAGAATAATACGGGTAGTTCGACCGATGTATTGGTTGGCAACATCGCGGACGGCGAACTCTATCTCCACTACCGTGGCTGGGACACCAGCAACAAGGCTGAAACACCGTGGAACACGCAACGTGTCCAGGTCGATACCGAGGGAACACAGACAAATATCACCGGACCTGACGAGGATGCATGGTATACCCAGGACTTTACCGTGACGGTCACTGATACCGCGGGCAAATCCGGGCTCGGGTCACTTGACGTGTACTACACTGCCGATACCTCGCTCAGTTTCGAAAACGAGTGGGAGACACTCGACAGCAGGGTGGCAGATATTGAGTCCGAAGTCGAGTCCCGGACACAGGTCGATCTGGACTCACACGTATGGGGACTCAACAATTCCTGGAACGGGTGGGGCGGTGATGCCGCGTTCTGTATGCCGGGACAGACCCTGCCAGATTCACTCGATCCTGATACGTACTGTCAGGACCACATGCCAATCCTCGAACATATCGGATCAGCCGCTCCGTACCTTGAGTGGGTAAACACGAACTACGGCGAGTCTCTGACGACAGCATCGTACGATCCATCAAGCCGTCAGGAGGCACCGAAAGAAGGGTGGGGTATGAGTATGCTCGATATCATTCAGCAGGACGACTGGCGGCAGGACGCACACCGGGTTATCGTAAACATCGGTGACCAGGACACGAACGGGGGTGACCCCTTGGACTATGACAGCTGTGGTGACCAGGTATCATGGGATCTCGCCAACGAACTGGATAGTACACTGTCACAGGAAGATATACACGTGTTCAGCCTCCTCGGCGATCCAGAATGTGATTCACTCAGTCCAGAACCGGCAGAAGAACAGATGGATACGGTGGGTAAGGTAGAGGACTACAACAATGCTGATCAGCTCCCGGATAAGATCATCAACGAACTTGATAACTACGAGGCGGACCAGTGCTGGTACCGTATCTCAGAGGACGGTGGCGCCACCTGGAACCAGGGATGGACACAACGTGGCTGTCCGAACGGCAGTATCACGGTGACCCTTGGTGACGACCCGTCACATGATTGCAGTATCGAAGGAGAGGACATGTGTGTGGTCCAGACCCGCTCCAGGAACAGTGCCGGAGATGTGAGCATCGATACGGCCCGGTACAACGTCGACCTCAGCCTTCCGAACATCACCTGTGAACGGGACGGTACTGATCAGTGCCACCGTCCTAGTCCGGCTACGCCTGGAAACGATGTGCGATTCAGGCCAAATGTCACCGACGAGGATTCTGGTGTGGACCAGGTCACCATCTGTGAGGACAGGAACTGTCGCCGTACCTACTGTGGTTTCTCCGGAGCAGAAACGTCCTGCACCTACGAGACCTCCCTCCCATACGGGAACCAGGACTACTGTATCAGGGCCCGGGACAGCGTCGGACATACCGCCATGGAATGTGGGTTTTACTACACGCTCAAAGGTGGACAGGGCGACCCCTGCAACAGTGACCACGAGTGCGCGATCGGACGCTGTACGGGTGGTGTCTGCCAGGCAGATGACCTTGTACCGCCAGAACTTGTGATCCACTGATACGCAGGCGTTGAACTTATTTATGGGCATCGTACCAAGAGAGGAGTATGGCTGACAGGATAGGCGTCACGCCGATCATCACCATGATACTGCTGACGGGCATGATACTCGGTATGGGGCTTCTGACATACCAGTTTCTACAGGAACAACAGGACCGGGTCGTCCGGACAACGGAACAACCGGTAATGGAAACGGTCAACATGTCCTGCGATCAGGCGTTCATCTCGTGGTGGATCCGGAACAACGTCCAGCACGGCATCGACAACGCCGACATCTTCATCCGGGAACGCGGTGCCAGTACCGATACACTCGTACTCCGTGATGTGACACCGCCACCAGAGATACGGTCCGGGCAGGAAATCAGCGAATTCCCGTTGAGCCTGCCGAACCCCCTTGACCGTGGCACCCTGTACGACATCACACTGGAAACGGACCGTACCTCCCTGGAATCGTCGTGTCTCGTCGGCGAGTCCTGGTGGGACTATAACTGGGATTACCGGCGGCAGGTACAGCTCCAGCCCGCAAACATCGGTGCAGACGGTGCCACCGCAATACAGTTGAACGCGTCACAACTGGTCTCCGAGCAGAAGTTACAACCCCGCTGCCAGGACATCCGTACCGTCATCGGCCAGCAGGCCGTCCCGCACAATGTGAGCGCCCCCGGTGCCTGCGCATCAACAGAACAAATCAATGTCACATTCGACGTCCCGGACTATACGACCGCATCGGGCCGGACCTACGTATACTACGGAAACCTCCAGGCAGGAATTGAACCACCCTGGCTCCAGCACATCGATATCACCTATATCGCCGACACGTCAGAAAGCATGTTCAATGAATGGAACACACTGGAGGCTACGATCGCGGACACCAACGACGACATCAACCAGTACGAACAGATCGATCTCGATACCACCCTGCTCGGCCTGAACAACACGTACAACGGGGACACATCCGATGAACGGGTCTGCCAGTCCGGACAGTCACTCCCCCCACCGCTGCACTGTAACCGGACCGGGACAGCGATAGACGGTATCACAGACATGGACGTATACCTCGACTGGATCAACACGACCCACACAGCGTACACCCCACAGACCCAGCCAGACCCGGAAGCACCGTCCGAAGGATGGGGTATGGGCGCACTGGATGTCATCGAACACAGCGACTGGCGGGACGCAGCATCACGCATCCTGGTCACAATCGGCGACCACGATACAACCGGCGGTGCCTGCGGTGACAACCGATCAGAAGCACTTGCCGGCAACCTCACCGTTAACCTGTCCACCCACGACATTTCCATGTACGCACTCATGGCCACACCGGAATGCAGCGACGACCCCGGAGACGGCATCCACAACACGACCACCGCCCGACAGATGAACATGACCGGCACCCTCATCAACTACAGCAACGCAGACCAGCTTTCCAACCACATCATCAACGACCACTACACCCCCCTCTCCACATGGCCCCTGTTCAACGATCTCGGACCAGAAGAACGCATCAACATCCCCGGATAACCCGATTATCCAAGATTCTTCCAGATTATCCACCTGTGACCCGAGCATTCTCGCAGAGATTGCTGCTTGATCAGGTTCCACGCTCATTCCTCGAGATTGGCAACCTGCGGCACGCACCGTTCTCTTTGAGAACGTGTGCTCAATCAGGTCCGAACCTCACTCTTCGAGGTTCGCAACCTGAGCTAGGAAGCTCTCGATCTGGACATCAGGTGAGCCACCTTCCACGATGCGGAACTCGTATTCGCCCATCTTCTCGATAAGCGTCAGCTTGGCCGTGTCAGAGATGTCCAGATTGTAGATCTCGCGGTGCAGCGACTTGAGCACGTCCTGGCCGTCCAGTCCACGGTCAATCATCAGGTTGGAGAGTTCGTCACGGGCGTCCTGGAACTGGCCGCGCAGTGCCTGCTGCAGTATGGTGCTGACCTCGTCCGGCCGAAGCGATGCAGAGATCTCGAACACGCTTTCGTCGGTGATGTCCTCGTCGCGGATGGACGCGGCCTGCATCACGTTCGTCACCTTCCGCAGGTCTCCCTCAGATACGGTGAGAAGGGCGTCCACGCCGTCCGTGGTGACGGTGAGGCCTTCGCCGGCGGCGACGCGCTGGATGTACTCCTGCACGTCTTCCTCTTCCAGCCGGTTGAATCTGAAGACCGCGCAACGGCTCTGTATCGGCTCGATAATCTTGGATGAGTAGTTGCATGAGAGAATAAACCGCGTATTTGACGAGTATTTCTCCATCGTGCGGCGGATGGCTTGCTGAGCGTCGGAAGTAAGGTTGTCTGCCTCATCGAGGAAGATGATCTTGAAGTCCGCGTTCACCGGCTTGGTCCGGGCAAAGTCTTTGATCTCGTTCCGCACCACGCCGATACCACGGTCGTCGGATGCGTTCGTTTCCTTGAAGTTCTGCTTCCAGTCATCACCGTACAGGTCCTTCGCCAGCGCGATCGCGGACGTGGTCTTCCCCGTACCGGCCGGTCCCGCGAACAGCATGTGCGGCACCGACTC
>CAZCWR010000030.1:4727-6436 GCA_964502455.1 uncultured archaeon
CGTCCAGATCTCGATCATAGATTTCACACCTTCCTGCGTCAACCGTGACAGGCAGTACAGTTACATACCTGTAAGGCTTTATTAGGGTTAAGGATGGGCCAGAAAATAGCCGATCCTCCGTACTTATACCCGTACAGCAGATACCTATCATCGCATCCAGCGGAAACACCGGGCATTCTTAAAAACCATGTATGCGATTTATGAGCATAGAGATGAACATCGCCATCACCGGGACGCCCGGCACCGGGAAGAGCACGGTCGCCCCACTCGTCGCAGACCAGCTCCGGTACGACCTCATCGACCTGAACGAATTCGTCGAGGAACCCGACCTGAGCGAGGGAAACGATGAGGAGCGGAACAGCGCCATGGTAGACCCGGACGCGTTGAACGCAGCGCTCGACGACGCACTGGCACCCGGCACCGACTACGTGCTGGAGAGCCATATGGCGCACCACATGGACGACCTGGATCTCGTGATCGTGCTGCGGGCCAGCCCCGAAGAACTGACGGAACGGCTGGAGCAGAAAAAAGCGTGGGACGAAGACAAGATCGAGGAGAACGTGATGGCAGAACGCCTGGACTCCCTCCTCCAAGAAGCCTCCAGCGTCTACCCGGATCTCACGTTCGAAGTCGACACGACGGACCGAGACCCGGAGACCGTGGCTGAAGAAATCGTGTATCTCGTGGAACACCCCGAGGAACGCTCCCTGTACGTCCCCGGCGGCACCGAATGGGACATGGACGAACTGTAACCTGATTCTACCCAGAGACATATTATATAAAGATTCGCTCGCAGCGTTATGCGAGGCGTATCCACGATGGCACAGTCCGATGCTGCGAAGAAGCGGATCTTCGACGATGTGTACATCTGTATGAAGTGTAATGCCCGGAACCGGACGCAGGACCCGGACAAGGCGAACTGCCGGAAATGCGGGTATTCACGGCTCCGGCCAAAACACCGTGAACTCGGCCGGTAACCGTACCGGTAGCTTTATCTTATTGCGTTCAGGCACGTTTAGGGGAAGGGATCACGCAATGCCTATCCAGTTACTGGCAAGCAAAGTCAGGGCGGTATTCTCAGTTCTACGCTCATCTGAACAGGACCATACAGCCGAGCAGAAACCACCATCCGAGCAACCAGATACAGATCAGCAGGAGACAGCGTCTGTTGCCGATGAAACCACGGGTGGCGGCGCTGCGTCAGAACAGGCATCAGAGGACGCACCTGAACCGACTGATACTGCGGATGATGACAGTCCAGACTACGGGGAGCAGGCGGCAGCGGTGTCGAATGCGATCATCGACGAGCTATCACCGGAATCCTCACTGCATATCGGGTGTGGGGCCGGCCACCATATGAAACCGTTTCTTGACGCGGGTATCGATACGTACGGAGTGGATCCGAGTTCGGTGGCGCTGGAGAACGCGGTGGTATCCGAGGACCTGATCGAGATTTACGATCTGGGGTATCCGTACAGCCCGGAGGAGGCATTCGACCTTGTGGTGTGTCTTGATACGCTGGAGTACGTGGCGGAGCGGCATGCGGATATCATCATCCAGTCGATCAGCGCGTCCGGCTCGACCGCGGTCGTGTCCATCCCGCTTGCCCCGCATCGGCCGGACACGGATGCGTGGGTTGACAAGTTCGCGGAGCACGGCATGGAACTGGATGCGGATGCCACGGAACAGATCGAGGACGTGCTCACGAC
>CAZCWR010000030.1:6536-13484 GCA_964502455.1 uncultured archaeon
ATGATGCCGTCCGCGAGGAACTCGGCCTCCCCGGTTTCCGTAATCCGGTCCGGGATCTCCTGTGATTCCACGATGACGAACGCTTCCGCCCCCATATCACGGAAGAACCGGAAGAACTGGTTCACGTACATCCGGTAGAACCGGTCACGCTCCGCGAACCCCGCCTCGATCGCGGACAGCGAATCCACGACGACACGGTCCGGTTCAAGTTCACGCATCCGCCTGAACACCTGTGGCACAGATCCCTGTCCAAACGGACTCGACATCGACGTATCCTGCTGCTTCTCGTACCACGTCTCCACCGCGCCCGCTACCTCGAACGGGTCATACTCCTCGATATGGATACGGTCATCCAGCACATCATCCCAGCCAAAATCCTGCACATGATACCGTAACTGCTCCGTACTCTCCTCCAGACTCAGATACAGACAGGACTCATCGCGCTCCATCACCGCATGCTTCAACGTCTGCAACCCCAGAATCGACTTCCCGGACCCAGGACTCCCCACGATCAGGTTCACCGACTTCCGGGGCACACCCTGCACAAACAGCTCATCAATCCCCGAAACACCAATCTCCACATAGGACTGCCTCGACATATATACTCAGAAGATATACGCGCATTTATAACTTTCTTTTCCCACCCCCATCACGTCATCCCAGACCAGAGACAGCCTACCAATTTTAAATAGATTATAGTGCAACCACGCTTATACCGCAACACGCCCCGTTGGCTCAGCGGTAGAGCGCGTCCTTGGTAGGCTGGCTTCTCATCCGAGAAGACTGCCAGAGAAAATCCAACAGGATTTTCGATGACTGAACGCACAAATAGGACGAGATCCCGGGTTCAACTCCCGGACGGGGCTTAACTTCTCTCCGAGGCCTATAGAGTTTCATTAGCGTCTAATACAGATATAATAGATAAACATATTCATCAGAATTCCTTATCCCATAAACTAGGAAAAACTATTAGGCATCTTACTTCAGCGATGCCTTACTCTATGAGGAACACAAGGAAATACAAAGAATCTCTCCAGTGAATGAACAGTTACGCCTACAAATTCCAACAACCCAATCGCCAGAAATAAACAATAAAGCCTTAAAATAGTATGATAACGCATTGAGTTGTATGTCAGAAACTCCAGATCGTGTCCCCATCAAAACTGAAAAAGCACAGGACTATAAGGACATCCCTGCTACGGAGGTCTTAGTAGGAACAGATGCTGGAACAAACATCTCAATCACCTTCGTAACTGAACTCATAGAAAACGAGGGCCAAGACTACTACACACTCGATGATACAGGTAGGGTAGAAGATATTGAATCAGAATACAACCCTGCGGTTATACGACGTAAGCACGCAACTGCGACAATGGATAGAGAACTTGCCTTCAATTTAGCAGCATTGCTAATGTCAAATATATTCCCTGAAGCAGAAAAAGAGAACATACAAAACGTAATCCTCAATAACTTTGAAACGGAGGAGAAAAATGGAGATTAAACCCGCTGGGCCTGCAGGAACAGCAGAAAAGCGTATTACCCCACCAGACTCCTCAGCTCCCGGAAAAAGGATTGTGAGAAAGCACACAGATAAAGTAAAAATAGAGTTAACAGAACACGACACAGAAAGCCAGATGGATCGACTTCAAGAAGAAATGGGGTTAAATGAGGCCGAGGCCGGATTTTTCCAAGATATGGCTCGACTGTTTGTAGAGAGGAAATCAGAAGAACTCAACAAAGATTGGTCATCGGATGCGATAAGAGCCATCTCAAACATGTTTATTTCAATGATAGTACAGGAGCAGAAACAGGCAAATGATCTAAAGGTAATCGTGGCAAGAGGGGGTAATAATCGATCCAAGTTCAATACTAGCCGGATTAGCAGAAGGAATCACCTCTAATGCAGTATGGGATCTTTTCAACAAATACTTCCGTGAGGATAGCGAGGTACGAGATCAGGGCCACCAGTTTATGAACCAATTTCCAGATAAGTTAGACACCGTCAATGACGTTATAGATGCAGCTGAAGAGGAAATAGATGGATTCGAACTAACAACCTCTACCACACGAGAAATTGGCGATAAGGAGATATATAAGAAGCAGCGACAAAAGGAGTTCGAGTTTAATCGCTCAGATTAACAGTTCTACTTCTTTACTGGTAGCAGTCAATACATATCTGCACCTTTCTTCCGAAAAGTTTATAATCCGACTAATGGGATTGGTTTCACAAACTGGGCTCATGGGATGAGATTCCGGACGTGACCACCGTATGCAATAGGTCGGGATGCAACGATGCGAAAGATTATTGCTGTTGGCGGTGGCGAGATAGCAGACGGAGAGACCTTCGCTATCGACAAAGAAATCATAGCGCAGGCAGAGAAAGACACGCCACAGGCATTGTTTATCCCGACTGCAAGCGAGGATGCGGACGGATACATTGACACGTTCTATGACGTCTATGGCGAAGAATTTGGTTGCGATACCGCTGCACTGGAACTGATAGCAGAGTCACCATCCGACGACGAGATCGCAGAGAAAATCCGTTCTGCGGATGTGGTCTATGTCGGCGGCGGGAATACCCGGAAGATGCTAAACGTCTGGGAAACGTACGGCGTTGACGACTTGCTACAGGAAGCAAGTGAACGTGGAACCGTTCTCAGCGGATTAAGTGCCGGTGCAATCTGCTGGTTTGAAGCAGGACACAGCGATTCAGAAAGTTTCGACAGCGACGGCGAAGAATGGAACTACGTCCGGGTAGACGGACTGAACATCGTAGAAGACCTGATATACTGCCCGCACTACCATGTTGAAGGACGGGAACAGCCGTTCAAAGCGTTCATGGAAGACTATCCAGACAATGTCGGTATTGCAGTCGATGACAACGCCGCCCTTGAAATCATCGGCGACAAGTATCGCATCATTACATCACAACCCAACTCCCACGCATACCGCGTATACAACAGAGACAGCGAAATCATGGAAGAACAGTTACCTGTCGATGAGTTCTCCGACCTTGATGAACTAACGAAACCTGTTACAAAAACATCAACGCAGCCGTGAACGCCAGTATGACTATCGATATACGACCGACGACACACGATGTGGAAAATGGAGACGCTCGACGGTGACTGGGATCCTGTCTTCATCAACAAAGTGACAGCGACTACCCGAACTGGCTCGGATACAGTCTTGCCTACTACATCGGTGAGAAACTACTGGACGACCATGAACTCGAAGAGTTCTCTGACCTTACAAAAGAAGATGTAGTACGGGCAGGCGACTATTTGTTCTCCTGACGAAGAGTACCATCCGTCCTACCGCATCTGCCGCAACCGAACTGATGGAACTACTACGGGACGTTGGTTTCAGCACTGTGGAAACGTACGGTGACTTTGATGGTCCGCCCGACGTAACGGAGATAATTGTTTAAAGAAAGTAGCTGGGGTTTACGGACAGGAGATATTCCAACTGATGGTCGTACCGTTCGGCAGGGTAATGCTTCCGCTGATCGTTGTGGACGGCACAGTCCAGTTGATGGTCGTACCGTTCGGCAATGTGATACTTGTGCCGCCAGGTGCTGGTGGGCAGGACGGATTTGGTACGTTAACCGGTGGCTTCGGCGGTGTCGGTGGTGTCGGAGGGGTCGGCGTATTGTTTGGTGCCGGCGGAGTCGGTGTACCGTTCGGTGCCGGCGGAGTCGGTGGCGTTGGTGGGGACGTGTTTGGCGGGGTGGGTGTACCGTTCGGTGGTGTCGGCAGGCGGTTCTTTGCCTGCTTTACCTTGTTGATTGCGTTGTCCAATGCGTACCGTGCGGCTTGATTCGGTGCATTGTTCTTGGCGTCTTCAAGCGCGTTTATGGCCTTGTCCAGGCCGTTTGCAGCACCGCTGTCCTTGGATTTCGCAGCCACTCTGTTCAGATCTTCTACGGCACGTTGGGCAGCTTTTTCGTCACCCTTGTCCTGCATTGCTTTTACTTCGGCGGCGCGTTCCTGTGCCACGTCACCTGCATTCATCAGTCCCATCGATACAGCCGCATTATCGACCCGTGTCTCCAGGCTATACAACGGATGGTCCGGACCGATCAGACCAACCCCTCTGTCAAGATCTATCGGCTGTGCAGCAGTAACCGTTAGCAGCGAAAGAATGATACATGATGCGGCAGCCGCCTTCATCGCGTTCATGGTCGTACCTAATGAGAAATAATCATACCTCCTTATTAAAAATAACGATATGCCCGTCCGTGCCCACCCCCCTCTCGTCCGTCTCCTGCGCTATAAGCGTTAACAAACATCCCTCAGAACCGATATTCCAGACGGAAAGAACGAGAACAAGTAATTAGGGTGGTGCCGTAACGACAAGTGAAGAACAGGAAACGCAAAAGAGAACACGTCCTAGAACTCCGCCGGGTACATGGCCGGCCATGTGGTCAGTCGTTGCTATCGTGTTCGATCACCGGTTCCGGGTACGGTCGCGGTTTACGCTCCTGTTCCGGGAAGATGAGCGTTGACGCACGCTCCTGTTCAGCAACCGTGAAGGCACGGATGTCGTTCCGTGAAACAGTGTACAGGTGGTCGCCGATGAAGAAGGCGCGTGACGCCCCTGTCGCGTTCACCGTGTGCATCGCCAGTCCGTCGCTGTAGTCACCGACGTAGGACTGGCTGTGTGACGGCAGGAAGAACTGTTCCCGCTGCGTATCAAGCTGGAACGCATGCAGGTCGTGGCTGGCACGGCTCCAGGACTGATCCAGCACGCTCTCGGCCTCCACTGTCTCCTCCGCAATGTTGAGGATGGACACAGAGAGGTTGCGCCGATGGTAGACACGTTCCGCGAGACGTTCCTTCTCCTCCGCGGTCAGGTCGTCACCGTACGTCTCCGGATTGATGGAGCGCTCGAACACCTTCTGGCCGATCGCCAGAACCCGGTCACCGTCAAGCGCGTGGACGTAATCCACTTCCCTGTCAAACTGCGCCGTCCTGCTGCCGTCGTCCAGCCCGTACACGTGCAGCTGGTCGTTCTCCGTCATGTACAGCCGGTCACCGAGGAACCGGGCATGGTTGAGCCAGCCGTCCGTGATACCTTCCACAGAATCGACCTGTTCCATGTTCTCGCCGAACGTGACAAGGTCGTTCGTGGTATCCGCCGGGAACCCGCGGGGATTGATCCGTGTCAGTGCGGCGAGCTGGCCCCCGTGTTCATGCAGGTGCATCCGGTCCATGACCCGGCCCGGCAGTGTCTCCTCACCGTCCGGTTCCATATCACTGTTGATGCGGATGATGGTCGTTGTCTCGATGTCCCGTTTCCGGTCCTCAATGTACTGTTCGATCTCATTCTCGATCGATTCCTCGCGGTCCTCGTTCTCACTGATCCAGTTCTGCATGATGTGCTCGATCTCCGCATTCCGCGCCCGTTCGCTCAACTCGTAGCTGTCAACGGTCTGCAGACGGTCACGGGTCTCGGCATCGATCGACGCATGGTTCAGCAGGAAGTCCATCAAAACGTCGGACCGCTGCTCGGACTCGGTGTACGCCACGTACACGTTGCTCCCGGTCACATACACCTCGGCTCGGGGCGATCCGACAAACGCGGTCTCATCGGTGACATCACCGCTTGCCGCATCCATCTTCACCACCGAATAGGTGGCATCCACCGGCACACTGAAGCCCGGCCGGTAGATACTGGTACACGGCATACTGACACCGGCCATCGGCCGGATCGGGCATGGACTGTCCGGATTGACGCGGTTGGACAGGACCAGTACGAGCTGACCCTCCACCATGCGCGCCGTCTTCACACCATGCTCCAGCTCCTCCGTCCAGAGCTGTGACGCCTCACCGTCCGCAATCCGGTACGCGGTGACCGCGTCGTCCTCAAGAACGACCAGTACATCGTCGTGAAGCAGCAGGTCACCGCGTTCAGATATATTAGCTGATAGTTCCATGTCAGGCAGGTTAGAAATCACAGTAGTATTGACACTGTGCCGCCACCGGTTCCCCGCGTAGAACAGGTGGTCGCCGTCCGTCTTCACGAAATCCGGTTCGTCCACACCGGCAACCTGTACCGTGGTTTCCGTCCCGTCCCCGGCCATGGGTGCCGACGCGTCAGCACTTGTCTCATGGTCCGGTGCGCCTTCGGTCACACCGCCTGATTCGCCGCTGTACTCGTCAGCGTGGTCCACGGCGCGGCGTGACTCCGTGGCCGTGCCCGTGTTATCCGCCGAAGCAAGGTAGGATTTGAACGCGGCCTCCGAGGCGAACGTGTCCACCTCGGTCGGTTCGTGCATAGACGGTGTTTCGATGGGGACAAAGAGCAGTGCAGCAGCCAGAAGGAATGATGCCACCGCTGCCCCGCCGATCAGCATGTTGTTCGACAATGTACGATCATCCGGTAACATATTGCTCTATTCCGTCTCCACTATTTAAAAATGGGTGTGCTGTGGTTCGACTGTCATCGAACAGATACTGTCCGTTACAGCAGGGATAGGACGATGCGTTCAGTATTTGCCGCGGGTGCCGCTCAGGACTTTCAGGGTGCGGACGAACAGGAGTGAGGTAAAGATGGCAGCCATGGCGGCAACGAGAGTGGGCTGTTCCAGGGGAAGCTCCGCATAGACCCAGGCGATCGTGATGTATGCAAGTGTGTAGACGGTGAACCCGGAGGAGATGAAGAACGCGATATGTTTCGGGAGCACGTGGAAATAGTTCAGTGTGATGTTCAGGATACCGAACACGATGATGCCGAAGGCAACCATGAACCGTGGATCGGCTCCAGACACTTCCAGGCTCTCACCAAGGATCAGCGAGAACACCGCCATCATATTCGTCCATAGATAGTCCCAGCTCACTGTTCCCGGGGAGATCTCATATAGCAGAGTGACACCGGTTGTCGCCGTGATCAACGTATTGGATGTGGCTGCCCCCCAGCCGAGTTCCTCGCTCCGGTACCGGCCGT
>CAZCWR010000031.1:0-13110 GCA_964502455.1 uncultured archaeon
CAACGGTACAGCATGAGCCATGACAGGCGGATTGAAGACGTGAAAGAACAGCTGGCGGACGCGGACAAAGACGCACTGATCCTGACCGGTCCGGAACACAGCTTTTACTTCTCCGGGTTCCACGCGGTCTCTGACGGGAACTACCCTGTTGTCGTCGTCCCGGATGAAGGCGATGCCCGGCTGTTCGTCTCTCCACTGGACGAGGATGCGGCCGCGTACGCCTCCACCCTTGAGATTGTCGTCTCGGAGAACGGATACATCGATACCCTCACAGATGCGCTTCCGGACGACGCGGACGCACTCATCACCGGGAATACGACGACATCATTCTATGAGCGACTGTCAGAGGATATCACCCTGACCGTCAACGACGACATCATCTCCGACCTGCGCCGCATCAAGTCCGACGACGAAATCCAGCGAATCCGGAACGCATACCAGGTCACGGAACAGGCGCTGACCGCGGTCACGGAGCGCACCACAGAGCAGGGACTGAACGGTATGACCGAGACACATGTCGCGGCAGAGATCGAGTACGCGATGCGGAAACGCGGTGCCCACGGGGCATCGTTCCCCACCATCGTCGCGACCGGCGCCTCGTCTTCCATGCCGCACCACACCACGGGCGATACAACATTACGTGAAGGTCCACTCCTGTTCGACATCGGCTCCACCGTGGACTGGTACAACAGCGATATCTCCCGCACGTACCACCTCGGCGAGCCATCGGAGCAGTTCGAGACAGTATATGAGATAGTCAAAGAGGCGCAGGAACAGGCTGCGGAGACACTGGAAGCAGGTGTAGTCGCTGCAGATGTGGACGACGCTGCGCGGAGCGTCATCGTGGATGCAGGGTACGGTGATAATTTTACGCATTCCACCGGGCACGGTGTTGGCCTGTCCGTACACGAAGCACCGAACCTGTCCGAACGGAGCAACGCGGAACTCGCGGAAGGCATGGTGGTCACAGTCGAACCCGGTATCTACATCAAGGGCGAGTTCGGTGTCCGGATCGAGGACGCGTACGTCGTCACAGCGGACGGTGCGGAACGCTTGTCTACGCTGTCACGGGAACTCGAGGACATGATCCTCACAGAGTAATCCGCTGCATTCTCTCGGCCATCCCACCAGTTCCATGCGCAGGGTTCTCTGGTAACGATCCCTCTGTTTTTAACGCCTGTCGCCACCCCCTCCTGTATGGGATGTGATCGGCGGGACTACCTTGCACTTGCCGGCAGCGCGTCAATGGCCGGGATCGCTGGCTGCAGTGGGATGCTAGACGATGCATCGGCGGACATCCAGCGGGAGCTGCTGCCGGACGCGTTCTACCACAACCTGGACGTGGCAGCGGACGAACAGAAACGGTTGATGCAGGAGCACGGGCACGACACGTACGTGGATACCGGGAGCCTTGACACCGGATTCAGCGCGGTCAGTGCTGGACTGGATGTGGATTACGTTGATCTCAAGACCAGTGTACAGACCGAGAACAGTGGCACGTACGGCGCGCTTGCAGAACATCTCATCGGGACGGACACGTTCGAGCTTCGCCGGGCTCTGGGTGGTGCGATGGAAGACATGCGCCATGGCGCGTTCGCGACCTACGCGACTGAAGACCCGGATGCAGAGAACCCCGGGCTTGTATCAGGATGCGGTGCGGGCGATGACATTTGTTATTGCCGGCAATGAGCAGTACGGTGTCCGCGTCCAGCTGGATGCCAGTGCGGTCAACGACCTGGAGCAGGTGTTCTATGAGAACGGCGTGGACCACGTGTTCACCGGGGGTTACGTGCAGGGCGTGGTTCAGCGGAATCGGCACAGATTCGAACACTGACAGGGGCAGGACATGCCAGCTACAGATGCCTGTTCTACGTACGGCAGTACACCCATTTCCATTTATGGGCGTAACTGGTAACAGCCTATCTTCTTTTAAACGCGCCTGCATATCTCAATACTATGGATCTGGACATCGGACGCCGAGAGTATTTGACCATGCTCGGAACCGGGTCTGCCGCAGCACTTGCCGGCTGTAATGAGATGATCGAGGATTTTTCCGAGGAGATGGAATCCTCAGGTATCCCCGATGAGTTCGAGTACAACCGGGAGCTGACTGAGGAGATGCAGCAGGAGCTTCTGCGGACGGAAGGATACGATAAATACGTTGACACGGATACCACGGTCGAGTTCCTGGACGTTGACACGGCTGGCGACGAGGTCCGAAGCATGGACCTCGAGGCCCGGACGGAAACCGAGATAGGGAGTCAATACGAGAATATTGAACCGTATCTTGACGGGCTGAACACGCTGCGGATCAAGAACGATCTGGGCGGTGCCTTCAAGATGATGATCCATGGCACGGTCGGCGTCTACGCCACGGAAGACCCGGAAGCGGAGGATGCGGACCAGTACCAGGACGCCATGGACGATCTCATCTTCCGTATCCGTGGACACGATGGGTACGGTGTCGGCGTCCATCTCGAACCACACGAGCGCCGGGACCTGGAGCAGACCTACCGCGAACACGGCACCACCAGCCGGCAGACCTCCCAGCACCTTACCCGCCTGGTGCTGGACAACATGGGGAAATTCCACTACTAGATTACATTCTCACTAATCCGTTACAGAAGCAACCTCACATCATATGTTCGCGCTCCCACTCCTCGATGTCAACGTCCTCATCATCCCAGTCCCAGTCATCCTCGTCGTCATCCTGCTTCCGCAGCTCCTGTGCAACGTGTGGATGCTTCCATCGGATGAACAGTCCGTAGAGCGCACCGAAGAACAGGCCGTACAGGTGAGCCTCGAACGCGGTGCTGCCGCCCGTCCCCAGTGAGCCGAGGAAGTTGAACCCGACCCACCACAGCAGTGCGGCCCACATCGGGACCGGGATGTAGCCGATGAATCCAACAGTCCGCGGCCGGATGACGGCGATGGCTCCGATCACCCCGGAGATTGCGCCGGACGCGCCGAGCACCGACGAATTCGGGTAGAACGTGAACGCGGACAGGTTGGCGAACAGGCCGGCCGCGAGGTACAGCTGCAGGAACCGTTTCGTCCCGATCGTGTTCTCCAGGATAAACCCGAACATGGCCAGAAACAGCAAGTTATTGAGTAGATGCATATAGTCGTCCGTGCTGTGCAGGAACATGGACGTGACCATGGTCCACGGCTCGGACCAGACCTCCGACGCCACCAGCGCAAACGTGTTCAACCCCGGAAACAGCAGCTGCAACACGTAGATAACGATGAGCGCGCCGGACAGGACCAGCGACACGTTCCGCAGCTTCTGACTGGAATCTTCATGTCTGTCGGGCGTCTTCGTATGCCGTCCGGGCGCATCCATACCGCAGGATTACCCGTCCAGCGTTTTAAGTACCTGCACGATTTCGTCCTGTCTCCCCACTACCATCTGTGGAGACACTACCGGAATCCTTAAAACGGTGGTAAATACGGCTCTGTACGGTACGATGACTGATCAACCGGACTGGGAGGACATCAGGGAACAGGATGAAACCGTCAAGGAGCGTATCCAGGATGTGGAACGGCAGTGGGAGCGATTCAACGAGGGCGAGTGGGTACCGCATGACACATTCCAGTACCTCGTGGAGTACGGTCAGGGCCAAGGATTCCACCACTGTTTTTCACAGGCCGGGACCGGTATCGCCGCCTGGCAGCACCGGGACCATATCCATATCGCTAACTTCGAACACCGGACCGCCGACGACGGCACCACGGCCGTCCGCAAACTGGATGACGTTATGCTGCCTGTAACCCGTGGTATCACCGAAGAACTCACCCGCCTCCTTGAATCACTGGCTCAAACAGATGGACGTACGCCACCGGATCTTCCGGACAACGACGAAATGTTCCGGTAAGCCCCGATGTCGGGAGATCACTATTCCTGTGCGTCCAGTGTCTCCAGAACCTGTACGATGTCGTCCTGCCCCCGCGTAAGAATAAAGTCTGCGAGGCGCGGCCCCTGCTCCCGGGACAGTAAACATAAATAGGCGGCCGTGAAGAACCCGCCAACACCGACATCTAAATCATCGCTCTTTGCGATGCCGAACAGGCGATCCTCCAGCGCATCCTTGTCCGTGTATTCCTTGGATGCTAACTCGTTGCGGAGCCGCTGCATCGCCGCAATTTGTCCGTCTGACAAATTCCCCTCGACCTCTGCTGGCACTTCCGTGTTGAACTCGTAGATATACTCGTCCGAGGCGTGTTCGCGTGCCCAGTTCCGCGCCCGCTCCAGTCGGTCAAGGATGAACTGCGTCTGCTTCTCCATGAGTGCGTCGGCACTGTCGATATGCCCGGTCTGCTCCAGCGCTGCGATACCGTCGGTCGCCCACTGCTCCTGTGGGATGGTCTGGGCGACGAACGCGGCGTGGTCGTACGCGATGCGGACCGGTTGCTCGTCCGGTACGTCCACCATGGACAGCTCGTAGATGCGCTTCCAGTGCTCGCGCTTCCGGTCGTTATCAAGCTGTTCCGGGTTGAAGTACGCGTCCTCGATCTGGTCGAACTTCTCATGCACCGTGATGATGTCCTCATCCAGCGCGATGGAGAAATCACGGGTCGGCTTGGTCTCCGCGAACAGGAACCGGAGCAGCGGCGGCGTGTAAATTTGGAGGAGTTCGCCAGGTGTCAGCACGTCACCGGACGAGGACGACATCTTCCCGTCCTTCCCCTTCAGGTTGACGAACTCGTACATCTGGTAGACCGGTGCCGTCCGATCATATACCTGTTCAACGATGTCTTTCCCGGTGTCGCGGGAGGAGCCGGGTGCGGAGTGGTCCTTCCCACCGGGCTCGAACGTGACCTGTTCGTGTGTCCAGCGCATCGGCCAGTCCACGCGCCACGGCGGCTTCACACTGTCCTCCTCATCGAAATTGAGCTCGAACGAATCATCGCATTCCTCGCAATAGTATACAACGGTGTATTCACCGTCGTACTCCTGCACCTCCGTGAAGTCCTTGCCGCACTCTGTGCAGTAGACGCGGAGCGGCCACCACCCGTCCTCTAGTGGCTCATTTCTGTATTCATTGAGTATATCGATGATGGTCTCGCGGTTGTTCATCGCCTGCCGGATCAGGTCGCTGTACGCCGCGTTCTCGAACTGCTTGTGCTGCTTGATGAAGTCGACCTCCATCTTCAGCGGTTTGATCTCATCCTCCAGTTGCTCCTCGAAGTGCTCGGCATACGAGTCGTGGCAGCCCTCCGGGTCCGGTACGTTCGAGAGCGGTTTACCGATATGTTTCTCGAAGTGGTCGGGGACGCCCTGCGGCACTTTCCGGAACCGGTCGTAGTCGTCCCATGAGTAGATGAAGCGGACGTCCTTCCCTTTGTTCTGCAGTGCTTTCACCACGAAGTCCGTGGTGATGATCTCCCGGAAATTCCCGATATGCACGTTACCGGACGGGGAGATACCGGATGCGCAGACATACATGTCCTCGTCCGGAAACTCCTCGACAACTTGCTCTGCTAACTGATCCGCCCAGAACAACGCGTCTGCCATGGTGTACCACTGTTTTTGCAATGTTTAAATATACGGGGAATCCGTCTCTGACAGTATTCCGTAGATATTTATGTACACTCCGTTTATCGGTTATTATGGACGGTATGAACGAGGAAACACTGGAGTATGTCGAGGACCGGATTGCGGCAGGGTACGATAAGGACATCATTCTCACTGAACTGGTGCAGAAGGGATACAGACATGAAGAGGCGGAACGTCTGTATGAGACAGCGAAGGAACGGTACCTTGACGCACAGGTTCAGGACACCACAGAGCGCGGACAGGATTTGTCCCCACGATCTGTGGTGAAACTGATGTTCAGCAAGCCAGTACTGCAGATCCTCGTGTTCGGCTACGTCGGGCTTTCCGTGGTGGTCCGCATCATTACGCTCCAGATCGATGGGTTCGTGCTGATACTGCTTCCATTGATGGGTGTCGCATTCGTCCGTATCGGGAAAGACGCTGCGTTTTACGTTGCGCTGTTCTACATCCTGCTTTCGATCCTGTTCAACATCCCTCTGATCATGCTGGCCGCTGCAGGATGAATAACATCTGTATACACGGTCATGCGGGCTGGCCGCGCTTGGTCTCGATGAGGTGGTAGGCGCTGGAGAGGACGTGGTCGAAGAACTCGTCCTTGAATACATCCGGGTCGTCGTATTCCTCCCGGTACAGGTCAGCGAGCTGGTGAAGATGTGCGGCGACTTCGGGGATGTCGCGTTCGTAGCATTCGCGGATCCGTTCCCGGATGTCGTTGGAGGCGTCACGGTCCAGTGCCTTGAACGGAAGCCAGGCTGGGAGCAGACCGAGTTCGAACGCGATCGCGTTCTCCACTTCCTCCAGTGATACCTCTTCCTGGTAGAATTCGGGGACCCGGCAGTAGCCTTCCAATCCAAGCATGTGATAATAGTACTCCTCTAACTCTGCGGTGAAGGACTGCTCGATCAGATCAGTGTTCGCATAGATATCCTTGAGGCAGAATATGGCGGTGGCGAACACGGTGCCGATGAACCCACTGATCTCCTCGTCCGTTAGGTTACGGTTCCGGAGCTCCTCCACCATCTGTTCGGCGTACTCCTTGGACGCGTCCTGGATCTCTTCTTCCACGCCGCTGCGGCGGTGAATCACGTGCATCAGTTCGTGAGCGAGCAGACCGCGGAGCGCTTTGCCATTTTCACGGATGAACGCTTTGTCCGCTTTCACCACGATGATCTCCTGGCCTTGCGCCCGGTAACTGACCGAGGTCAGCGCGTTCTCACAGTTCTGGAGGAACGCTTCCCTGTCCTCGATGCTCACGTAGTCGAACACGCGTTCACAGTGTTCCGTGTTCTCGATGACGATAAAGTCGACCTCGACATCCTCCAGGCCCTCGATCCTGTCCATGACCTGTTCGACGTTCTCCTCGAAGAAATCAGTCTCCATCTCGCCCTGTACGTGGTATGCCATGGGTGTATCGTTGTACTGTTGGGAGTACCGACATAAAAATACTACTGGTCCGATACTGGCTGATTGGTGCGTGGGAGCGGCGCGTATGTTTAAAAACTTCCTTGGTGCATTGGGGTGTGTTGGTGGCCTATCTATGGGATCGATCCGCGATATCACGGCAAAAGATATTATCGATGAAGATCCGGTTACGGCGAACATCGGGCAAACACTGTCCAAGGTCCGGACCAAGATGGAGGACAACAACCTGCGGACCATTCCGATCGTTGATGGGGCAAAGTTCGTTGGGATGCTCAGTTACCAGGATATGATGGAGAAGGTGCGGAGCGACCCGTCCATCACCAAGGTGAAGCCGCTGGTGCATCAGCCGCCGGAAGTGCAGGAGAACAAGAACCTGGTGGAGCTTGCGAACCTGCGGATCAATTCCGGCCGGAAAAAGTTCGCGCTTGTCGGCGAGCATGATCGGCTTGTCGGCGTGATCGGCGAACAGGAGATGGCAGACGCTGCGAAGGAGACGGACGAACTGCAGCCGGTGGACGTGGAAGACCTGATGACACCGAACGTGATCACGATCGACGAGGACAAGTCCCACGAAACGGCACGGGAACTGATGATGGATAACAATATTTCACGACTGCCGGTCCTGAACAATGATGATCTGTCCGGTGTCATCACCTCGAACGACCTGCTGCGGGCGATGATCCCACGGGAACAGATGCAAAAAGGCGACTACAAGGCGCACAAGGACAGCCTGTCCGACATCCCGGTCCGGGAAGTGATGAAGAAAACGGAGTCGTTCGACGCCACGATCATCGACGACCACGACGCGACAGTCACCAGTGCGATCGACGCGATGCAGCAGAATAACAAGCGCGAAGTTGTCGTCATCAACGATAACACGCCATCCGGTATCCTGACGCTGCGGGACGTGGTTGATTTCGTCGCCAGACACGAGGCGGTGGAAGGTATCCAGGTCCAGCTATCCGGCGTGGACGTGGACGAGGAGAAAGCAGCGATCACGGACAAGGTGGAGACACAGCTCCGTGGCGGACTCGGCCGTCTGCTTGACCGGCCGGAAGAGCTCCGCATCCATGTGAAGCAGTATGAGAAGGACGGGAAACGGCACAAGTACTCGCTCCGGTTCAAACTGGTCTCGGCACAGGGCGTCACCACGGTGAACACACACGGCTGGGACCTGCTGAACGCGGTGGATGAAGGCCTGGACGAACTGGAGACCGTGATCAAGAAGCAGAAGGAGAAGAAGCGGGACCAGACCCGTGACCAAGAACGGGACGAGAAATACTCGTAATTACAGTCACAACGAAATCCACTACGACTGCATCTACCGCCTAACAGGAGCCCAGAACATCGTTCTATCGGGATTCCTGTGCGGCCTGCTACCAGGAAAACGCGTTATTCCAGCATGTCGGGGAGGTGGTCGATGATGAAGTCAACGACATCGTCGTCCGTGGGTACGGAGAAGTTACTCTTGTACCGCCGACTCCCATCTGCCGTGAAATATCCGCGGGTAAGAGAGACAAATTCGTTTTCACCGTCTTCAGATATCGCCTTCTTCCGCGCAACTTCGATAAAATTGTTTTCTCCAAACGTGATTTCCTCGCTTTTCAATGTCTCAAATTCAACCATCCTATTTCACCCTTGAATTTGATCAAGCAGGCTTTACAAAGCCTGCGATCTCGCATTCAACCACCTCAACGCACCTACAATATCGTTCAGTCCGTATTGATACCTGCAGTACCGGCGCTATCGCTCCCGTACCGGTGTCTGACAGACTCAGGGACTGCAGCAGTATGACGATAGGGAATTCTTAAATCTGTGGATTGTTCAGATGCTTTCCTCCCATTCATCATCGTCATCCTCTGATGTGTCAAGGATCTCATCAAGCTCTTCCTGTATCTCATCAAGACTGTCCTTGATTTTTTTGATGTTCCGCCCTGCGTCTTCCTCCTCGTCATCGCCACCTATTGATTCCGGCGTAATACGCTGTGATCCCTCAGTGTCCTGCTGTTCCGCGTCCGGTTCACCCGTATCGTCCTGTCCTGTATCCTGCTCGTCGGTATCCTCTTCCTCGCTCTGATCGTCTCCAGTCGTCCACTGTCCTGCGTCCCATTCGCCTGCCATACGTCCTCACCAGTGATAGTACCGTTACCGTACCTGTCGCCATAGTATACATCCACGGCCTTATATCAGTTCTCCTCTTCCTGTAGACAGGTACTGTTAAATATTCCTGTGTCAAACACGTGCAACATGGCAGATACCTGTCCGCTGTGCGGAGGAGTGCTGGAAGACCACGAAATCTCGGAGGAACGCGAAAACGAGATCCGGAAAGCCGGCCACGACCTGGACAACAAGGACGTCCACGCCACCGTCTGCAGCGAATGCGGGCACATCTCCTACCACTCTGCCTAAGTCCCAGTATTGATGCGATAGAACAAACCGTTACCGTACGCCATACGCACCATCCGGTAACAGTCCAATACGACCTCTATTCTATTCCTGATCCAGCAGTTCTCGTCTGGCACGCCGCCGGATCTCCGCCATGTTCTCATGAATGTACGATTCTGAGACACCTTTCTCCCGCAGCTTCCGTACCAGGTGTAACACCGCTGCATCCTCCCTGTCCTCAGTGCCCTGATCGTTATCAGTCCGGGACTGCGGCTGTGGATAGCTCTGTGAGCGTGGGTTAGCCGTATCCTCTTCCGATGAAGCATGATCCCGGGCAGGCTGGCGTGTCTGCCGCGTGTTCCGCCGCGGCACCTGTCCTTGTGCTGACCGTGACCGCCCAGTATTCTGATGACGATCCCGTGCAGAAGTGTCCGGCTCCGACGTTCTTCGGGTATCGTATGCATCCATGCCACGTTCAACACCCTGCGAATCCGGTAACTGAGCATTGTCCTGCCGCGACCGGATGTAGTCAGCACCCGTGATAAATGGTTCATCGTGCGGCTCACGATCCAGATTCATCGGGACACGATCCTTCCTCATATAACAGGTATTGGCCGCGATGCTTATAAAAATGCGCGGCATACCTGCACAATCTCTTTTAAAGCATGGGTACCAACATTGAAGGGAACACGATATGTGTACATCACACATGGCTAGGTGTTATCACAGGCGGAAATCGTTCGGATTTCCGGTGGGTGGCATCACACAAGGTGATTCAACATGGCAAATATTCACAAAGATCAACGCGTCGCGGTATTTGTAGATATTCAGAATCTATACTATTCCGCGAAAAATTTGTATGATAGAAAGGTAAACTTCAACAACCTGCTCGACGCAGCGGTGCATAACCGGAAACTGACACGCGCCATCGCATACGCGATCCAGGCCGACACACCGGACGAGAGCAACTTCTTCGAAGCACTGCGCAAGATCGGGTTCGAGGTCAAGACCAAGGAACTCAAAGAGTTCTACGGCGGCGCCAAGAAAGGCGACTGGGACATGGGCATCGCCATCGACGCGGTCAACATGGCACCCAAGATGGACACCGCCGTCCTCGTCACCGGCGACGGCGACTTCGAATCACTGGTCAAACACCTGCAGGCCAAAGGCGTCCGCGTCGAATGCATGGCATTCGGCCGCTCCACAGCACGAGAGCTGAAGGAGTCCGCCAACAACTTCATCGACATGGACGACAACTCCGACCGGTACCTGATCAACGACAGCTAAGCCTTTCAAAACTCGAAACTCCCTCGGGAGTTTCTGCGAGTCGAGTGAAATCTTCGATTTCACGACAGGCTTAGAATCGCAGCGTTCTCTGTAGAACGCTGTTCGAACTGCCACGCAGTGGCAGTGAGCCCAAAGGAAGGGGTGTCCATATGGACACCCCAACAGAGATACGCACTGTTCTCACAGAGAACACGTGCTTAAAGCAGCATTCTACAGTAGATGCTGCAAGCCGCCGGATCGACCACTGGCGGACCCGGTACCTGATCAACGACGGATAGCGGGTTGTTGAAGTGCGCTGCGGTGTAACAGCCGCCTCTTTTCTACTCTTTTTCTGATAGAACAAGTCATTACGCTACACTGGATTCCGAGTACATAAGAACATAGTCCCCTCCTATTTTTGGAGTGTCCCGTAGCCTTCGGTTACTCCGTTACCCGGCCGCATTGGCGTTTCCGGGTATCGGGATCGGCGGTGACCCAGAGCGTTGCCTCCCTGTACTCGTCGCTCTCGTCACCGAGATCTGTCGGCGTCACCGTCAGTTCCGGTAACTCGGGGATGTCAACCTGTTCCACCAGTTCTTCAGAAACATCGTATGCTTCTCCTTTCTCCAGACCGCGTTTGTACGAGCCGTCCTCCCGTTCATCCTCAAACTCATAGTCGAACTCAAACACGGCGCGGTCCTCTTTCTGTCCGTCAAACTGGCCATGAAAATCGATATTTACAGTGTACCCTGGGAGATCGAACTCCTGATACCACGGATCGTCAGCTACCGTCACTTCCCCGCTGTCAAACGCCTCGTAGTCACCGCAGACATCATCAACTACACACCCGGCAAGACCAGCGACTGACCCCGCTCCCAGTGCAGCCAAGTACTCACGTCGTGTCGGCATACTACTCCACCCCACAGGCTCTCATGATACGTTATTCTTTTATGGCTAACTAGGCGAAGATAATAAAGAAAAGTAGAAAAAAGGATGTCGCTCACCAGCGACTATCGCTCCACGCGCTTGAATCCGGACATCTCCACAACGTCGATATCGTACTCATCCTGTACGTCATCAAGTAGCAGGTTCATGCCGAGCGAGTCGCTGGACATGTGACCGGCGGAGACCACGTTGATGTGCTGTTCCTGCGCCTCCTTGATCTGGCCTTTCGACATATGCATGGCGACGATCGTGTTGACACCGCTCTGTGCCATCGTCTCCAGGCGTTCCTCGTCCAGTTCCGTGCCGCCGGTGAAATCGAACGCGAGGTTGCCGACGCGGTTGCTGCCGTCACCGTTGAAGATCTGCGGCCCCATCTCATGCTCCAGCGCCCACTGGTACTCCGGGATCTCCAGCAGGACCTCGATGAGGTCGTCCAGTGTCCGCGGATCCTCGTCTTCAAGATAGTCCTGCACGAACTGGTGCGCGTAGTTGTCCGTGATCGTGTGCATCGTGGCGAACGGCAGGTCCAGCAGTTCCGCGGTCCGCGGTGCGCGCGGATGGTTGATACCGTGCACGCCCTGTCGCACGTCCCGTGCCCGCGGCCGGACAACCGCTTCCGCCTGCGAGATCGGAACGCCAGCATTATGCAGCGTATCAATCTGCAGCCCCATCACACCATGCAGCCGGGCCAAACTCTTGCCTTCCGGGTGATGTGCAAGCACACCGTCAATATCCTCACCATTGTCATTCAACCGGTCCACAAGCAGCAGCTCCGGGACCTCCATATCAATCCCAACCGCCAGCGTTTCCACGTCTTGGTCGCCACCAAATAGCACCCGCGAATCATCGAACGGGTTCTCCAGCCGATCCTCGTTGAACTTTTCTTTCCGGACACCCTCCAGTGATTCATACTCTTCCTCGCGTTCATCCAGAAGGCGTTCGATCTGTTTCTCGTCCCGCGGATCCTGCTCGATCCCCTGCTCAACCGCAAACTCGTGTAGTTCCTTCAGTGTTACCATCGGTTATCGTACCTCACCTCTTTCTTTGGGCATCAACCGTTGAAATAGCTTTCCGGTCACCGAATGATTTTTAATACCACACCGGGGTGACACAGATCTAGAGGGTGCCTCTACCACCCACCAGAACCAGGGATGACACTCTCTCACAACGAATGATAAACTATTAAACACGATAATCTAGACAAACTGAAGTAAATACCACATAATAGTAATCTAACTTCTCAAATAAAAATCAACATTCAATCTTCCTTTAGAGCTACAGGTGTGAACATAGGGAATTTATCTAAATCTACGTACGTAGCTGCTACCATTCCAACTAAATATCCTTTGTACATTTCGGAGGACATTTCAACGATATCTTCCTCCCCAGTAGCTACTTTCTCAGCCAAACTATTAATCTCATCTATCAAATCTCCTTTCTCGGACTGATTCCTCATTATTCAACCTCCTCTCGATCTTCTACTAACTCTTCCTCAAATTTAACCTTTGTTGGCCCAATATCCCTGTCCTCTATAG
>CAZCWR010000032.1:0-3854 GCA_964502455.1 uncultured archaeon
TCCAAATCCAGTCTCCGTCGGAGACATCGACCGATAGCTGGGAGCCGACCGGGTCGTCCGGATCCGGGTACTGCGTGTCGTAGAACCGTTTGAATCCGTCCAGCCGCCCGGACACGAGCATAACATGGGAATACGTATCCTGCCAGATATCCCGGGAGCTATCCGACATCAGGACGCCGCGGTACCGGAAGTTCCCGTATCCTCTGCCTGTTCCAGTTGCTCCTCGATGTGATCCTGCAGTTCCTGTGAGAACCGGGCGACAGTGGATGTCGGCGAGATCAGGCTACCGTACCCGAACAGGCCGTCAGTCATAGCTCACACAGCCCGTGCAACATTTAAGTGGGTGGGATGGATGGGTACAGCTGTCAGGGCGCTGTGCAAATACCGGAACCGCATTTAAATCCATACTGTGCCGTTGACCCCATGGCGCTGGTACAGACCGACTCCCTGACGCGGACGGACCGGTTGCTGCGGTTGGGTGGCTGCGGGTTCATCTTCGTGAACGCAGCCCACAAGCTGCTGTACCCGTACATCGGCGTGCAATACGTGTCACCGCTCCTGCTCCAGTTCGTGCCCGTGGACCCCGCAATGGTTGCGTACCTGTTCCAGGTGGTCAGTATCGCCGCGGCCCTGCTCGTGGTGCTGGACCGGTACGTGGTTCCCGCGTCACTGGTGCTCGCCGGGATCACCGCGTTCGTTGCGGTCAACCTGTTCCTGCCGCCGCTCTGGTTCGATATGGCGATACGCGAATCCGTGATCGTGGTCGTGTTCCTTACCATCGCGGCCCGCGCCCGTACACGTACAGCCGAACATGGTTAAAGTCTTCCGACCCTATTGAGCGATATGGACCACATCCTGCAGGACCCGGATTTCTCAGAGGCGCAAAAGGTGCTGGAGGAATACCTGTCCCGGCCGTACACGGTACAGATCAACGGGCTGTGCTCCGTCAATTATCAGGGCCGCGCCAAGTCGAAGCTGGACCGGGGGGAGCGGATTGTGATCGTGAAGCAGTGTTCCGCGTTGTTGGTGCATGGTCCCGAAAATTATCAGCCGAAGAACTGGCAGCCCGAGGTAGACTCGTACGAGGTGACTATTGACGACGAGCACGACGAGCTGGTGGTGAAGGCGGTACGGAACGATCCGGACGAGCTGGTGGAGATCCGGTTCGAGTCGCTGGACCTGATTACGGTGGCGCAGCTGGTGGATAAGGCAGATCTCAAGGTGCGCGGCCACGAGGTGGATATCCATGAGGCCATCGAACGGGACCCGGTGATCGTGGAGGACAGCCTCAAAGTCGTTGAACGGGAGCGGAAGACACCGGCCGGCTACATCGACGTGTTCGCCCGTGATGAAGACGATAACTACGTGGTCATTGAGGTGAAACGGAATCCGGACTACAACACGGTGCTACAGCTGCAGCGGTACGTGGATGAGATCAAGGAGGAGTTCGCGGGCACGATCCGTGGGATTCTGGTCGCACCGAAGATGACGGACAACGTGTTAGAATACCTGGAGGAGCGCGGGCTGGAGTTTGTGGAAGTGGAGATGGAGGATGTGATCGCGTCGTACGAGGCGCTGGACCAGTCGCAGAAAGAATTGAGTGACTTTGCGGCAGACTATACTGTAGAATAGGGGTGGTTTATCGCTTCCGGTAGTATTTTCCAAGTCGTCTGTAGTTTTTCTGTGGGGTCCGACTGTTGTTGACTGCATCGTCCACCATCTCCAGTCCCTGTACTATGTCACGGGTATCTCGGACGGAGCGGATGTTGTATAGTTCCAACGCGTTTTTGGCGTCCCGTGATGAGACGCGGTACTGGTGGGAGTCCATACGTTCGATATCGTATCCAAGGTATTCGATGTGATCAAGATCCCGTTCCACATCATCGATATACCGCTTTCGCTTACCGCCGTATTCTTGAGCGGCTATTCTCTTCACGTGGTTACGTGGGTTTCGTTTTCGTGACATACCGCTAGGCGCACATAGGGATGTTTAAATACATGGGATAAGGCGTTGAAAGCTCGGAAAATGGAAACGTCTCCACCAGCGTCAGTTGTGTCCTCCCATAACGCGAATCCGGAAAGACTGAAACGAAAATAAAAAAAAGGGCGAGGTGCGTGACCATCACCCACATTGTAGAAGCTGTCGTTACTGGCGGAGCGTTGCCCCGGACGGGTCGAACGTGGTGCCAATCATCTCCTCGATCGCCTCATAGGACGTGTCGTCCATGCCGTGCTGCCGCTCCAGTCTTCCCTGGAACTTGTTGGCATCGTCTTCCTCGTCTTCCATGATCTCTTCGAAGGTGCGCGCCCAGTACGCTTTGTCCGTCGCTTCAACAGTATCCCGCACGTTTCTGGCAGCGCCAAACGCCTGATCCTCGACCAGTTTGAAGAATCCGGTAATATTCCGCAGGTACGGTTCCTCGTTGTCATTCTCATCGTAGTCCTCCGGTTCGATCTGGCTGGCCGCCTGCTCAAAGTCCCGGAGCGTCTCCCAGACCATCACATCCTGATCCACGTTGTAGTCGATCAGCCCAAGCTTATCCGCACAGATGTTCGCATGCTCATTTTCCGCTTCTGGGGTAGGGTAGTCCGGAAGCAGCTGCTGCACCTGTTCGCCGTTATCAAAGTCATCGAGCGTTTGATCAAATTTGTATGCTGTATTGGAAGCACCCAGCTCCACCGCATACAGATTGGCGATGCTCTGTGCTAACTCCGCGTAGTCTTCTGTAGGCATCGTACATGGTGCTCGCTCCCTTGAAAAACTTACACATAACAGCGTGATGACACCATACAGGAGCGAATAATCGAGTGTGCCCACCGAATCTATAGAAAGGCCCACAGCGTTTAAACCGGTTCACGCACCACCTGTCACTGTATGGTGTTCGACCCGGGCAGCTACGATATCGTGGTGTTCGTCTTCCAGCGCATGCTGGGTCTCGTCTACCTGTTCGCGTTCCTGGTCGCCGCCAACCAGTTCAAACCCTTGCTCGGCGAGGACGGTATCCTTCCCTTCACGGAGATCGTTGACCGCACCACGTTCCGGGAACGCCCCAGCATCTTCCACTACTTCGATTCGGACCGCGCCATCACCACCGCGGCATGGACCGGTGTGTTCCTCTCCCTCGTCGCCATCTCCGGCATCTCCGAACTGTTCGGCACGCCGGTATCCATGCTTGTCTGGTTCCTGCTCTGGGCACTGTACCAGTCGTTCGTGAACGTGGGTCGCGTGTTCTACGGGTTCGGCTGGGAGTCCATGCTGCTGGAGACCGGGTTCCTCGCCATCTTCCTCGGTGGGTTGGGCACGCAGACACCGTTCATCATGATCCTCCTGCTGCACTGGGTGCTGTTCCGGAACATGTTCGGCGCCGGCATGATCAAGCTGCGGGGCGACGACTGCTGGAAGGAGCTAACCTGCATGGACTACCACTACGAGACCCAGCCCATCCCCAACCCGCTCAGCTGGTACGCGCACCACCTGCCACGTGTATGGCACCGGATCGAGGTGCTTGGGAACCATGTCGTCGAACTCATCGTCCCGGTCCTCTATTTCATGCCGCAGCCCCTCGCCGCAATCGGTGGCATGATGACAATCGGTCACATGAGCTGGCTGATGCTGACCGGGAACTACGCGTTCCTCAACTTCCTTACCATCGTCCTCGCCATCCCCCTGTTCAGCGACGGCGTCATCACCAGCGTGCTTCCTGTCACGCCGCCTGCCGCCACGCCACCCTCGACCGTGCACATGCTCCTCATCTACCTGGTTACCGCGGTCGTGGCCGTGCTCAGTATCCAGCCGGCCCGGAACCTGCTGTCATCCCGGCAGATCATGAACACCAGCTTCGACCCGCTCCACC
>CAZCWR010000032.1:3864-13069 GCA_964502455.1 uncultured archaeon
TCCAGGCGGCAGCGCTGCTCGTCGCGCTGCTCGTGCTCGCGTTGAGCGTGCGGCCCGTGCGGAACATGCTCTCCGAGCGCCAGGTGATGAACACCAGCTTCGACCCGCTCCACCTCGTCAACACGTACGGCGCGTTCGGCTCCGTCACAAAAGACCGGTACCAGCTCGTGGTGGAAGGCACGCAAGCGGATGATCCGGACGAGGATGACTGGCAGGCGTACGAGTTCAAAGGTCAGCCGGTCGACCCGGAGAAGCGGCCGCCGCAGTGGGCGCCGTACCATCTCCGGCTGGACTGGCAGCTCTGGTTCGCTGCCATGATACCGCGACCCACGTTCCGCCAGCAATGGTTCCGCCACTTCATCGACAAGCTTCTCGAACACGATGAGGACACGCTCCGCCTACTGGAGTCAGTATCGTTCGACGAGGCACCGGAACAGATCCGGGTCACACGCTACCGGTACGAATACACGGACTGGGACGAGCGGAAAGAAACCGGCCGCTGGTGGAACCGGGAAGAACTCGGCATCTACTACGGTCCTGTTTCACGGGACTAGGCATGGTCGGCGATATTGCAGTGCCGATGCGACGCCACGGAGCGGTACACGTGGTGTCCTGCATGGCTGATATCGGGTAGTGAGAGGAACACGTATGCGGGCCACAGTACGGGGAGCGTTTTGCAGATGCGGCGGACCGCGTTGTAACCGGCATACACTGAGCCGTCGTCGATCGCCTGCATCGCCTCGACGCAGTCTTCCTTGTCCACCGGCATGCTGTCGTAGTCCGCGTCATGCAGATTGATCCATTCCAGCTGTTTCTTCCGGTCAAGCGTTGAGACGATCCGCTGGAACCGCAGGCAGATCCCGCACCCGCCGTCGTACACCGCCTGCACGCTCAGGGATATACTGTACTGTTCCGGCTATAATAAGGGGTGGGCGTGTCAGAGCCCGAGTTCGTCCTCGATCCGGTCCAGTTGTTCGTCCACCCAATCTCCGTGGCCGTCCGCGGTCGTGTACCGCAGCGCGACGACGGTTTCTGCGTTCTGTTCCGCGTAGGCCTCGTCGATGTCACCCAGTCTGACCTGGTCCGGGACGTCCTGCAGCGCGTCGTGGTATGCTTCCCGGTAGTCCCTGCCTGTGCCCAGTGTCAGTTCTGCGGTGTTGTACAGCTCGTCAACACCGTCCTCGAGTATGCCCCGGACTGCGTCACGATCATAACAGCATGAACTGTTGCTGGATTGACGTGACGATGGGTTGCGCGTGTTTGTCCGCTTCCGACTGGTGAATGCATCCTTGACGTTCCCGCCCATTGATAACCACCAGTGTATCATGCGGCCGGGAACAAGATAAACACGTGTAGTGTACCGGGAATACCACAACAGTTCAGCGTACAGACAGGCAAATGGTACCAGTATACAGGGGGAACTGGAACTGTCATGGGGTATGTTAACGGTACTACTACCGTGTTCACGGTATGACGGATTCAGACTGGTACCGACGGGAGATGCTTGGCACAGTTGTCGCGGTCGGCCCGCTACATGTTACCGGTTCTGCTGGAGAGCGGATCACGTACCGATACAACACGGGAGTAGACGCACAGACGGATACAGCGATCGCCGCGGAAAACAGCTTGGACGGTGACAGTGGCTGGGAACCCGCACACCTGTCGGAGGGTATCGAGGCGTACACCACGAAAACCTCAGTGGATGCGGGAGAGCCGCAGGACCTGTGCGTGAGCGCCGATGCACCGTACGACATCGACGTGTACCGGCTGGGCTGGTACGACGGCGACGGCGCCCGCCAGATGGATGGATTCCCCGGTGATACGCCGCGCATACAGCCCACAGCAACGTACAGCGGGCCACACGACATGGTCCGCTGTGACTGGGAGGTCACGGACACGATCGAAACCGGTGAGGACTGGATGTCTGGCCTGTACTATGCCTGGGTGAAAGAGACGGACGGCAACAGGGCGTACGGCCATCCGTTTGTCGTGACGAACCCGGAGCCGTCCGCGGATATCGCGGTGCAGCTCCCGATGGCCACCCAGCAGGCGTACAACGGCTGGCCGGGGACCGAACCGGGAGACGGCGGGAAATCCCTGTACGGCTTTAACAGCGATGGAATGCGCGGATTTGCCGTGTCACACGACCGGCCGTACCTGGAGCCGTTCAACCACCACCTGAACTATGCGACGCACGCAATCCGCTGGCTGGAATCAGAAGGATACGACGTGGAATACCTGGACGACCTGGACGTTCACCGTGACCCGGACCGGCTGCAGGCGTACGAGGCCGCGGTCAGCGCTGGCCATGACGAGTACTGGTCCATCAACCAGCACGACGCGTTCACCGCGGCCCGGGACAGCGGCGTCGACCTCGCATTCCTGGGGGCCAACATCTGCTACTGGCGCATCCACTATGCGGACGACGGCCGATCCTACATCTGTGCAAAGGACGAGGAACAGGACCTATTCCGCAACATCGGCCGGCACGAGGCCGAACTGCTGGGGATCGCCAGCTACGGCTACCAGGCGGACGGCAACTACCCAGACATGCACGTCGACCCGGACGGTCTGGACCATCCGTACATGGCAGAAACCGGGTTCACGACAGAGAACCATCTTCCCGGTATCGTCGGCCACGAATGGGCGTGGATCCATCCGGAAAGCCCGGACAACCTCACCCGCTTCTTCCACTACGAGGAAGGCAGCCAGATGGATGTGAAAACTGATGCGGACGCCGACACGGTCACCTACAAGGCGGACTCCGGCGCACAGGTCTTCCACTGCGGCACCACCTCCTGGCCATGGCGCCTCGACCCCGACGCCTCCTGGGACACTACACCGCCATACACCGACGCCCAGCAACACAACCCTGCAGTCGCGGAGTCGCACGAAGGATTACAGCAGCTTCAGCGCAATGTGTTTGAGGATATGCTTGGAGACTGAAACATCCGGTGGTGGGCGGTTGGATAGGCCAGATATCGTGTTGGGGAACTCTGGCGGAGTATCAGTAGGAACGCACATAAGTTTCGTTACGAATAACATGTGGTATGACGGTAGACGAAGTAGATTTTGTGATGAACCTGCGGAAGCAGTGGACCCATTCATCGAAGTGACTATGTAGGGAGATGGTTTTATGAAAACCCTGTTTTTGAAAGTATGGCGAAGCTGAACGCATTAATGGTAGTACTTGGGGAAAACCAGCAGCAAGCGCATCAGCGTGTCACCGATCTGGGAACAGGACGGAACTGTACCACACCGCGATCAGTTTATCATGCTGGCGCTGGATATGTTCCTCGGAACGTCCCTTGTCTCGTAGAAAGTAGCAATAGGTTCGTACCGTGCCCAGATCGTTGTCTGTGACCATGACGAATAAATGTCACTATTGAGTAGTAAATTTATAAATATTTGCGGTGTATTTCAACAATATGGGTATTACAGCGGTTCACTGTGCCGATCTCCATCTTGATAAGGTATTCAACCTATCACATTCTAAACGCTCTGTCGAACGGCGAAAAGACCTGCAGAATCGCTTCAAGGAGGTAGTCGACTACGCCATCAATGAGAACGCTGATTTATTCCTTCTGGCCGGAGACGTGTACGATAAAGTCAATCCTACAAACAACGCCCGTTCGTTCTTCGTGGAACAGATGAAACTACTGGCTGATGAAGACATCCACGTCTTTCTCATCGCCGGGAACCACGATGTCCCAAAAATGCGGTCATCCACAGACACAGCCCTCGACATCCTAGAATCAGCAGGAATCGGAAAGTTCTTCTCCTCTACAAACGAACTGGAAGAAGAAACGATAACAATAGATGGAACAACAGTCTCCATCCTTGGAAAATCCTACGACACTGTGGACGAATCCGGCAATCCCCTCGATGACGTATCCGTATCGTCCGTTAGCGATGTCAACATTCTGTTAATCCATGGTTCATTTCAGGAAGACAGTGTTCCCAAGCCGCCAGAATCAGATAGTCATCAGCCCATTTATACCTCCGACATCAACCCATTCGATTACGTTGCACTGGGCCACTATCACCAACATTTTGTCTATACAACATCTGACGACACGATGGTTGGGATGCCAGGAACACTGGAACGACTCAGTTTCAACGAGGCCGACCAGGAAAAAGGATTTCTCCATCTCGACATCACGGAAGACGCTATTAACACAGAGTTTGTACCAATCGACGCCCGAGAACTGGAAACGAAGACACTGAAGCTCAGCCCAGATACGGAAAACGTCGAACAGGCCGTGCTGGACTTCGTAGAAGATTTTGTCGATGACGAAAAAATCTTCCGACTCAAACTGACCGGCACAATTACAATGGATCAGCAACGCGACCTCGATATCCGCGCCATCTTCGACGCAGCCAACGAACTGTTCTACAGCTTCCAGCTAGAACGCGACGATCTCGAAATCGAGGGATTCGGTCGTATGTACGCTGGCGAGGTAGAGACGGCTGAAGAAGCGTTCAAGACACGTATGAAGGCACTCATCAAGGAGGAAGATGATGAGGAAGAAGCATTCTTGGAAGACGTAAAAGAACAAGGACTGCGCTATCTAGAGGCCTGCCAATGATTATCGAACGGCTTGAAGCTAAACACTTCGGCATCATCGGCGATGAAATCGACGTAACATTCCCTGAAGAGGAGCGAATCGGCATCTTTGGCAGAAATGAGACTGGCAAATCGACAATCCTGCAGGCTATCGAAACCAGCCTCTTTGGGATGAAGCGCGGCAGATCGGCCACTCTGAAACGAGACAACCTCGTCACGTGGGGAAAGGATGAAGCCAGCATCGCCCTTGAATTCCGATCAGCCGGTAATCGATACCGGATCGAACGCGAGATTGGTGCAGAAAATGGCCACGAAGCCCGGCTGTACGCCCTGATGGATGGTTCTCGTGAACTACTGGAAGACAATGTTACCAGTGTGGATGACCGGATACAGCAAATCACCGGGATGGATCGGAACTCGTTCACGAAACTGGTATGCATCAAGCAGAAGCAACTTGACGCGTTGAAGGAACTGGGCAAGTCAGACCGGGAAAAACTTGTGAACAGTGTTATGGGGATGGACGAGTTCGATGCAGCAGACGACAACCTTATGGAAGACCGGCGCGCCCTCAAGAAAGAGATTGAGCAACTGGAACAGAATGTTAAACATCTCAAGGAAAAGAAAGAGACGTACGAGGAAGCACAAGATTCTGAAGAAGAGCTATCCAAGGCTATCGAACAAATCAAGGAAGACCTGGAAGAACAGGAGGAGACGCTGGAAGCGAAGAAAGAGGACTTCGAGCGGCTGGAGTGGCTGCACGACAAAGAAGAGAAGGAAACCTTACTTGATGAGAAGAAAGATAATCTTGAAAGCGCAGAAAAGGAACAGGAGCGGTTGTCAGGTCTTACCGATACCGTTGAAGAATTGAAGAAAGAAGAAAAGACGCTTACCGATCTCGAAGACGAGCATGAGGACACGTTTGAGGAACTTCAAACGCTTCATGAGGAGGTCACGTCCGTTAATGAGGATATTGACGAACTGACGGACACGCTTGAGGAAAAGAATACTGAACTTGCAGAGACTGCAGCAGAAGCCGGGATAGACGGCGACGAACTCGAACTGGCTGACAACATCCCTGAACAGAAGTCTACAGCGCTGAAACAGGCAGCAGGCTTTGCCATCATCGCTGTTGTGGCTGTGGTGGCGGGGCTTATGGTTCATCCACTTCTGTTTGCCGGACTCGTATCCCTGTACCCGGCGTATCGACAGTACAACGAGTTCTCCCGACTCGATGAACTGACGACCTACCACACGGACATCACCTCACTCAACTCACAGATACAGGAAACCAAGGATAATCTGGCAGATAAAAAGGAGAAACGAGACGACCTGCTCGGAGAAGATTACGAAAACGTGGGGAATGTCCAATCCGATATCAATGATATAACAGAGACACTTCAAGACGAAGCAGACGTTGAGAACTTCGACGGTTTGAAAGAAAAGCGGAAAGGAATACAGACGCAAATAGAGAAGAAGGAAAAAGAGATCAAGGAACTGGAAAAAGAAGACATTAATGACCGCATCGAAAAACTGAATAGCGAGATGGAGAAATTAGACGAACAATTAGAGGAATTGGGAGACGAACCTCCAGAAAACGTTGAATCCGTTACATATACCGAAGACGCTTACGAAACAGCAAAAGAAGAGAAAGAGACAGCAGAAAAAGAGCTCAATGAACTCAAGGAGTCACTGAAAGAGAAACAGGGCGAACTCAAGCAGGTCAAAAAGACGGTAGAAGAACTGGACGGTGTCGACGAAGAATTCGAAGAGACAGAACAGGAACTGGAGGACGCGGAATACAAAAAACAAGTGCTTGAACGGGCACGGGCAGAACTCCAGCATACCAGTCAGTCGCTACGGGAGGAAGTGCTTCCCCACGCAGAGATCGTGATCAATAACCTCTTGCCGACACTGACCGAATCACGCTACGCTCGGTTGAATATCGATGAAGACCTCTCCTTTAACGTGCATTCTGTTGATGCTGGGGAGGAAAAGGAACGCGACGTCTTCAGTGGGGGTACACAGGATCAGTTCTTGATAGCTCTCCGCCTCGCCTTCACCCAGAGCATCCTTGACTCCCGCGTCCGTGCAGACCGGTACGCGTTGATGATGGACGAATGCACATCAAGCAGCGATGACCAGCGCAAGCAGGGTGTCTTTCAGGTACTGGACGGCATGAGCAACGTGTTCAGTCAGATATTCATCATCGCCCACGAAGATATCTCAAACGACGTTGACGAACACATCATCCTTGAACGTGACGACAACGGTTACACGCAGATACAGAACAAGAGTTGGTAGCATGGGACGCAAAAACAAACGAGAAGGAACAGCAAAGAGAAAGAAACTCAGAACCGCAGGATTCTGGCCAAGGCAGAATCATCAAAACTCCAAGAAGGGTAACGGCCCCTGTAAAAAATGTTCAACAGAATCGGCGATGCGTGACGAGGACGGATTATGCATCAAATGTCAGGGCAAAGAAGATGAATCTCTAACGCTGAAAACAAAGGAGGAAGTATGGCGGAACCGGGCAAAGGAACAAAAGAAGCGCAAAAAGGAATTGAAAGAACAAAAGTATCGACATATTGCAAAATCATATTCGGGGCGTAGTGAGGATTAAGTTTAGGCGGAAATAGGACATACTATGCTCTATCCAGATAACGCGCTTCCTCAACGATTTCCCGTGCACGTTCGAGGATGTTCAACCAGGCGTCTTTCAGGGTCGGCATAGGCGGGCTGGGACCGTACTCGTCTTCCGGGAACACCTGCCATTTCAGGGACTCGGCGTGCAGGGTTTCTGTCCAGACGGCGACCGGGAGAATGGCGAGAGGAACTAGATGACTTCATGCCAGATATGACTTTACCCGAAATACAGAAACTTGAAGGAGGGGTCAGAGACGCGATGGGAGCAGATATAATCGATAGTTTAGAGGACTACTTTGAAAGTATCTTTACACTTTTCCATAAGGCGAGAATATAGAACGAATCGACTCGCGCTCATCATTTCACTTCATAAGACACCCGCTTTCGATTCATTTTAATACAAGGAGCCTGAATAAGATACTTATGGTTCAGAAGGATTTGTTATTAATTGTCGCTTCAGCATCCGCTGGTGCTGTTGCCACATTAGTCATTCGAGAACTTAGAGCAGAGTTGGAGCGTAGGCGAAGGATATCCCATATTAAATCTTCATTGCTTGCTGAAATTGATGAAGGAAGGTCTATCCTCAAAGAGATTGAAAACCCAAATGAGGCGCCAGGAGAGATACTACCTCCTCTACATATGATGCCGTTTGCGACGAAATAGGACTACTCTCAGAATCCGAATCAGAAGCAATAATAAGGTATTACAGCAGAGCCAACCATATCAATTCCATTGGAAAGAAAATTCTATCAACGCCAGCAGAAGAGCTAAAACCTCAATTTTCTCACCATGTAATCTTAGATCGTTGGAGGAAGGCAAGGAGTAAGACTTTACCCCTAGCCAAGGAAGCTATAGAGACGTTGGAGTGATAGCATAATCGATCAGGATGGTCTGTATGTTAATGTTTGTTGCTTTATTACACCATAAATACCCTATGATGCATTCAGTGTCGTCGTCAGTTGCCTCAGTCCTCCGTTCTGTCATTTTCTGTCTTGAAACGACGCTCTCCGCCTGACCAGCACTGACCGCTAGGGCGAGAAACAGGGCGGAGAGCGTACTGAGCAGTCAACATGATAGACTGACTGCGTGACTGTCCTGTACCATATACCCCTGTGCCCCGTCAACCCACCGGGGTCATAACTGTCTTGGCACACTTGAGACGTGCCACCGACAGTCATGACCGTGACACCGGTCACTGACACCGCGACCGTATAGACGGCTTCATCCATGTCGATGAACGGCGAGGACCAACAGTGCCAGCGTCTCTCACAGCACCCACACGCGCCAGCTGAATTAATTTATTAATGAATTAATTCGGGCGGTTGGTCCACTGTGCGCCTGTATGGAACGCGGCTACGCAAGGGTTGCCTCCTACCCACACGGTTTCATGGCCTAGGTGATGCGGCGGTCGATCGGTTCCCGGTAGCGAGGTTGGCTGAGCAGATTGAGCGGCAGAGGAGTCTAATGAATTAATAAATTAATTCAGCGAGAGGATTGATTGTCTTCCTACGGAAACGGCCAGTTGCTTCTGTAGAATAGGTGAAGTAGTACCGGGTAGAATATGCTAGCACCCGCAACTACGGCTAAAAGACCCATTACTCCCTGAGATTCGATCACACCCCATAGTTGAGAGCATACCATAACGGTGGTTAGAAGTGATACACGTCGTTGGATATCTCTCGACCCGATTTTATCATCCTCATTGATACTGAATCCTAATAGCTGCACAATATCGTAGATTCGCATATGAAGCAGTATAAGCGCAGTCGGTATGGCCAGGACGAGAATGAATGCTGCCGTTACCATCTCAGCAATTGATGCCATCGGCATCATGTACGCAACTGCTCCTGAGATTGCTACAGAGACAATTACAGCGCTCCAGGGCCAAATCATCTTAACATCTAGTTCGTCAGAAATCATGCGAATCTACGCCCAAGGATTATATAGTAGGTTAATGCCCGGAGCAGGATTTGATGTTGCGCTTCTCTCGGAGAA
>CAZCWR010000033.1:0-12945 GCA_964502455.1 uncultured archaeon
ATCACGAATACCGTGTCCAGCGTCGGGTTGTCTAGTCCAGGGTTCCGCTGGTACGGTGAGATAATATAATCCGCCGGTGATGTGGCCGGTTCACCGGTATCATGGGATATACATGTGTCTTCGCCGTGATCGCCGATTGCGCACCAGCGCCGGTCTCCACCGACGCCGCGTTCGACCAGCACCTTCAGGGTCTTCCCGTCACCGTCCGAGACCTCTACCGTACCATCATCGGTCGGGAACACCAGTTCATCGTTTGTTAATCGGCCGTTGAACGTTTCGAAGAACGCGGCCAGCGTCGCTTCCTCCCGGTGCTTGAACGTGCCTTCAAGGTGGATGCGCATGTCGTTATGTTCGTGGTACTCTGTGATGCCGACCCGGTCATTCAATGTACACATATAGGAGCTTTCCTTGGATGCCTCGCCGCAGAAGTTGCCCGGATCGATCAGGTCCTGTCGCTCACCGTTAATGAAGACCTCGAAATCGGCGTGCCAGTGGATTTCTCCATTACTCCACGACGTTTCGACCTCGTGGACGTACGCCGCGGTCGCGAACACGGTCGGCAATAGCACGGCGATCAGGAACAGCCTGAGCAGTATCTCCTTTCCACGGTCGGTAAGCGTATCCTCCTTGTGGAACGCCACAGCCGTCAACGCCAGAACTGCAACGGTTCCAGCAGCAAGTGATAGTGCGATATGGTCGGCAAACTGCCTGTCAGGATACCATGTGATCGCTGCATAGGACAGGGCGACGGCCGCGACAGCGGCGTACCCCAGGTACCGGAAGATAACCTGCATCACGTGGACATGGGATTCGCTGTTTTATATGTTTACCCTACGACGCATGACCGGATGGACCTCACGACCACATACATCAGGTGGTGCAGACCGGTCGCTGGTCTGCCAGAAGTGTGGGCCGTACCTGTCGGAGCAGGTACATGGATCCGGTGACCAGCACGGTGTCGTCGCTGTCCTGTATCGCCTCCTGGACGGCAGTAACCGGGTCCATGACGATGTCGCCGGGCTGTATCGCGGTGAACTGTGCGGGGTCGACGGCGTTCGCCTTTCCCGGGTGTGTGTAGATGAACTGGTCTGCTACATCCGCCAGACCGGTGAGCATCGCTGGATACGGTTTCGTGTCCATGCAGCCGAACACTACGGTGTCCACGTCGGTGATCGACCGTACGAGCGCATCGATGCCGTCCGGGTTGTGGGCGCCGTCGAGGATGACAGCGGGATCATCCTGGACCTGTTCCATACGGCCCGGGATCTGCACGGCCTGCAATGCGTCCACGACGTCAGCGTCAGGGATATCTCTGTCAAGGTGCTGTACGGTCTCGATGCAGATATTGATGTTGTCCACCTGATACTTGCCACGGATTCCTGGGGTGACGTGTTGCCCAGGGAATGAGAGTTCCAGTGGGCTGGTTCCTGTCACGGATACGTAGCTGTCAGGCAGGTAGATATCGGTGCGGTGATCGATTGCCGCCTCATTGATCACGTCCAGCGCCGGCAGTCCTGCACCGGTCACAAGTGGTGTCTTCGGCTTGATGATGCCGGCCTTCTCGCTGGCAATCTTCGGGATCGTCTCGCCCAGTACGTCGGTGTGCTCCTTCGATACGTTGGTGATAACGGTCACGGCCGGGTCCACGATATTGGTGGCATCCCGCCGCCCACCGAGCCCGGTCTCCACGACCGCAGTGTCCACATCCTGCCGGGCGAAATAGGTGAGCGCCATCACGACAAGGCATTCGAACCGGGAAAAATCGGTGTCCTGCACCTCTTTGAACAGGGCGGCGAACGCGTCCTCCGATACGGGTGTGCCGTCGACCTGAATGCGGTCACGGGGGCTGCCGAGGTGCGGACCGGTGAACAGACCGACACTGTCTCCAGCCTGTTGGAGTATCCCGGAAAGGATGTGGCAGCAGGAGCCTTTCCCGTTCGTGCCCGCGACGTGGATGACATCGTAGCCCTGCTGTGGATGGCCGCGCTCCCGGACCGCGTCCTGGAACGCATCGAACCCGAAGTCGCCCGGACAGGATGTCCTGTCTTCGAGACGGGACACCACCTCCTCGTACTTCATACTGTTGGGTTGGCGGCAGAACAATAAAACAGTACCCGGTGGAGAGTTATTCGATGGAACGGGCGACGACCGCGAGATCATCGCTGCCGAGGTTGAACTCGTCGTCCATGTGTTGAAGGGGGAGAGGAAATCGGACCTTGTGGATGTCAACGTCCAGCTTCTGCAGGATGTGCAGCGGGTTTACACCGTCGGTGAGCGCATCCAGGTCGATCATCACACCCAGCGCCGGATCTGTCAGTCCCTCGAACGCCGTGTTGATGAGCTGTGGGTCTTTCATAAATCCGGTGAGTTCGAAGCAGAGCTGGACGTTGGCCGCGGCCGCGTAGCTATCAACGTGGTGAACGAAGTCCTGTAGGTCCTTCAAGGTATTGGAGGTTTCCTTTTCCACGCGCGGCGGATGGACGCTGAGTGTATCACAGTGCAGTTCGTCGGATCGTTCCACCAGCATCTCCAGTTGGCTCCGGAACAGCTCCCACTCCTTCATGGAAACAGTCCCGGTCCGCTCATAGTGCAGACTCTGCGTCGGCACCACACTGTTCCGCAGGTATCCCTTCACCAGAAGGTACTCCTCTTCTGTCATATCCGAGATATCGGCCTCGATCCCATCCACACCGTGCCACGCCGCCTGCTCCAGGAACTGTTCGATCCCATCGGTGCTATCCAGGTACACCAGCCGCTCCATACAACAGTAGTTGTGACCTGTGAAGCCTTAAAGCTACCGGCGCGCTGGCAGTCGATCCAGCGGTAATCTCCAGCGCGTTCCACGGAACGCACTATGGGTGAAAGACACTTCTAAGGAGGATATTTACCCTAAAACGTTCTTATAATCCGGAAGCGTATAGGTATCGAATCACTTATCTCAGTCAAAATAGTCCAGAATATTTTCCTTGTCAAACACGTCGTCCTGTCCGACCTGCTCCTTCAATTTTTCCGCCGTCCGCTTCCCGATCGCGTTCTTCAGCGTGTTGAAGTCGGTCTCCCGGATGTCCTCTGCTGTGGTGATATCCCGGTCGTACAGTGCGCGGGCGCGGACGCGTCCGATCTCCTTGAACCGGACCAGTGGCAGCAGTTCTTCCTTGATGCCGTGTTTCATCCGGGTCCGCAGCTTGGAGATGTCGGACTTCACGTCGCTCCACTCCTTCAGGTTGCAGAGTTCCTCGCAGGCGTAGAGCAGCCAGTCTGCGTTCTCCACCTTGTACCGCACCCCGCCCGGCGTCACCGTGAACTTGTCCATGATGTCGTCCTCCTCCACTTCCTCGATCCAGGACTGCAGCATCATCGCGGTCTTCAAGCTTTTCAGGAACCGCTGGTAGTCGATGTCGTCCCACGGCTTCGGCACGTCCTCCAGCATCTTGGTCTCAACCTTGCTCAGCATGTCCTCCACGTCCACCATCTCGTTGTCGCGAATCCTCAAACGCGGCTTCATCTCGATGGTGGCGCACAGCATGTGCAGGTACGCGATGGTCGGCACGTCCCGGTCACTGCTCTTCCGCTTCCGCGCCTCCTTCATATTCGTCAACAGCCGGTGCGCAGTGTACGGATCGATGTACAGCTCGGCGACCCGCTTCCCGATCTTGGTCGGCCGCAACCCCTCGTTATCTTCGATATCCACGAACCTGTATTCATCCAGTGTCTCCACCACGGTCTGCAGCTTATTTTCGACTTCCTCGTCGTCACCGTACTGGTGCGCATAGAACGTACTGTCGAAGAAGCTGACCAGCTCCTCGAAGGTCGCCACGAACCGGGTGGCGATCAACCCCAGCGCATGCATCCGCAGCACCGGCTCCACCGCCAGTTTGGAGTAGAGCTGCTCGGGCTCCCCCAGCACGTACCGGTCCCGGATATCGTCCACGTCCCCGGAGTTCTTCGCGACCGCGATGGCCTGCCCCTCATCGTGGTGCTCCGGCCGTCCTGCCCGGCCCGCCATCTGTTTGTACTCCATGACCGGGATGAAGTCCAGCCCGGAATCCGTGTACCGCTTCACATCCCGTATAACTATTCTATAAGCAGGCAGGGAGACACCAGCCGCCAGCGTGGGTGTGGCGGACACGCTTTTTATGAGGCCGTCCCGGAACGCATCCTCAATCAGGCTGCGCTGCTCGGACAGGAGTCCGGCGTGGTGGAACGCGGCCCCGTCCGTCACGCACCGCGCCAGCCGTCTACATTGTTTGGTCGGCGACCCCAGCACGTTCCGCACCTTGTCCGATAAATCCTCCAGTGCCTGCTGCTCGTCCCGGTCCAGATTCTCCTTCACGACCTCTCCGCATTTCTCGGCTTCGGATTCCGCACTTTTTCGGCTGCGGACGAACGTGATCTGCTGGTTGCCCTTGTCCATCGCGTCCTGCAGCAGGTTCTGTGTGGCGTGCTTGTGCCGGCCGGTGATGGACGCGGTCTCGGTATAGTCCTCGATCTGATCTTTCGCGGATTCCTCTGCCAGCTTCTGCGTACCACGGACGAACGCGCTGTCATCGTCTGTACTGGTATCGTTTCCGGGTGTTGGTGCGTCCTCGTCGTAGAACGTGATCGTGTTCTCAAAATGGATGCCCTCCTTCAGGTCGACCGGCCGGTACTCACTTTCAATCAGTGTACAGTCCAGCCAGTCCGCCAGCTCTTGGGAGTTCTTGACGGTCGCGGACAGACCCAGCAGCTGGAAGTCCATCAGTTCCATGAGCCGGGTCAGGGTGACTTCCAGCGTGGGACCACGGTTCTCCGAGTTCAGCAGGTGGATTTCGTCGGTCACGACCAGGTCCACGTCCTTGATCCATGACGGGTTGTGCCGCAGCAGTGCGTCCAGCTTCTCCACGGTCATGATGATCAGGTCTTTCTGCTCGATCCACCGGTCGCTGGAATCCTTGTCTCCGATAGATAATGCAACGTCAACGTCGTCAAACGTACTCGCGGAACCGGTCCCGCTCGACTCACGAACTTCCTCAGGATGTTCGTTCGAGCCCTCGTTCACGTCGGGAACGGTGCGACCGCCAGACTCGGACGAGTCTGCGGATCCACCAAAGAACTCCTGGTAGTCACGGTATTTTTCGGAGCCCAGTGCCTTCAGCGGCACCAGGTAGATGGCTTTTTTCTTGCTGCTTTCCCGGTCCTGCAACAGTTTTGATATGGCGAGCGTGGCGATCAGGGTCTTCCCGGACGCGGTCGGTGCCGACACGACCAGGCTCTCCCCCTCCAGCAGTCCCTGTTCGATCGCTTCCGCCTGCGGTGGGTTCAAATCGGTAATCCCTTTCTCGACCAGTGCGCCCGTAACGGTGGCAGGAACACCGTGTTCCACCAGTGCATCGACCCGCATGTATTACGTGTCGGTTGAAGTGTTTTAAGGATTCTCTGAACGTGCAGAAGATGACAGGCCGGAGCTGTATCGAAGCATCAGCGAGTTTTTTATGTGCTCACTGTCTACAGTGCACCATGGGGGAAGGACTGTTCATCAATATTGAAGGCCCGGACGCATCGGGGAAGGAAACACAGATGGAGTTACTGGTTGAGCGGCTCCGGGAACAGGGATACGACGTGTTCGCGCAGAGTTTCCCAGCGTACGAGGAGACGGAGGCTGGCCAGAAACTGAAGGAGTACCTGCAGAGCGAGGTCGCGTCCGAACTGACGACCGAGGCCTTGGCTGAGCTCTACATTGAGGACCGGCAGGCGATGCGGGATCGGTTGCAGCAGGCGCTTGATGCGGGAAAGATCGTGGTCACGGACCGGTACGCTCAGTCCAACTACGCATACCAGACCGCGCACATGTCACAGGAGGAACGCTGGCAGTTCATCGACTGGCTGAAGCAGCAGGAGGCCAACCTGCCACAGCCTGAAATGGTGCTGTACATCGATATGCCTGTGGAGCAGTGCCTGGAGCTGATGCAGCTGCAGGGCCGGGACAAAGATAAGCATGAGGCGGATGTAGAGTATCTCCGGAAGGTGAAGGCTGCGTACCGGGAGATCGCTGGCCGCGAAGGATGGACACGGATCGATCCCATGGAACACGGCTGGAACTGGGAACACATCGAGGACACGGCCATGCTCCGCCCGCCGGAGGCAATCCACAACGAGATTTGGGATGCGGTGGCACCGCGACTGCCGTAGAACGGATGATTCACTGGTTCTGGTTGAAGTTAAACTGGTCGATAGCAAGTGATTCGTAGTCGCTGTCGGTGGAAAGCATGGTGTCATCGTCGCATCGTGCAGCGTGTAATGCGTCAAACGTGTGCAATCCATGTTCCTGCATGTAGTGGGCGGCAGTGAGGTAGGTGTCCATGTCGGCGCGAACATCCAGTAACTGCTCCAGCGCCACCAGTTTCTGTTCCACATCGAAGTTTTCGCGTTCACACAAGATCATCAGCTCGATGATGGCGGCCTCACTGGTCCACAGTTCCTCCCTGTGCTTCCGGTAGACAGCTTCTGCTGACTCCTGCAACCAGTCATCCTTCTTCAGCAAGGCAAGGAGGAAATCCATGTCAGCGTACATCGTCCTCGACCTGTTCGCGGGCACTGTCTTGGATCTCCTGCTGCACATCGCCACGGTCACGATCCGTCATGCCGTTCTCCTGAAACGTGGCGAGTGGATCGTCCGGTATCGGGATGAGAATGATCTCGTTGTGCGCCTCCACCAGACGATAGTCCTCGCCGTGGCGTTCCCGCAAATCTTTCGGCAGGGTAATTCGACCTCTCCCATCCACAGATACAGTTCCCATGAAAATAAAATAATTCCCACATGTTTATAAATTTTCCTACAATTACTGCTTCTCCACGATCGTGCTTTTCCCGGGCGGCAATGCGCGGATGATCCGATCCAGATCGAAGTCCTCGCCGGTCTGCTCGTGGAGGTGAGACTGGATGGTTTTCGCGATGTCAGACGGCTTGGTGTCACCCTGCTCGATCACCACGTAGTGGTCGCACTGCTTTTTGACCGCGTCCACGGGGCCGCCCATCGCCACGACCCCATCGTCACGCTCGTACGCACCGATCGCACCCTTGACGGGCAGGTTCCGCATGTACTCCCGGTCGCCGCGAATGACGAACGATCCCTTGGGCAGGTATTCGCCAGATTCGGGTTCCTGCGTGACCTGGTCGGGGTGCACCCAGTACGCGTCCTCCGCGGTCACACCAGCCTTCCATGACCGGGCGAACGTGACGGCGAACTGGCCGGCCTCCTCCAGTGTTGATTCGGGCACGTCCTCGCCGCCTGCTTTGATGACCACGCTCGGTGCGCCGGTGAACTCGGCGTGGACGTAGATGTCGTCGTCTTCCATGTATTTCTTGACCAGCATGTCGTTGGATGTGGTGTCGCGGCCGCCGATGACGAGGAAGCCGTCGCTGGAGTAGAACCACCGGAACTTCTCGTACCATTGCTTCTCAGCCTGCTTCTGCTCCTTGTCCTTGAACGCGTCCTCCACGTCCACATCCTCTTTCTCCAGTTCCTCCAGTTCCCGTTCGGTCTCCTTCAGTGCTTTCCTGACGCCTGCCAGTTTCTCCTTGGATTTCTTGGAGCGTTCGTAGTAGTATTCCGCGTTCCGTTCCACGTCCTTGGTCAGGTCGATCCGGACTTCGTCACCCAGATCCAGTACGACTTCCTGCTGACCCAGGTCTAGCCGTTCGATGGCCTCGGCCTCAGGGATGCCCTTCGCCTGCTCGCTGTTGAGTCGCTCCTCGATCTCCGCATTGCCGTACTGTTTCTGCGCGGCGTGCACAGTATCGATCACGTCCTCCACGACGGAATAATTCTCGTATATGAGGTCGCCTTTCTCCTTGTTCTCTGTGATCGCAGTCTTCATCCCCTCAACCTTCCGTTCCTGCTGATCGAGCCGCCGCTCCAGCTTCTCCTTCTCCTCTCTGTATGCTTTCGTCTTCTCCCGGACGTACTCGGCCTTCTCCTTCTCCGTGAAGTAGATGTCCAGTGCCCGCGAGAAACTATCAAATTCGCGTGTCTTATCGGATTCTTCGCTGTACGTGACAAACGGGACCGGGGTCGCGGCGACCGGCAGCTCCCCGTCCTCGTCCACCTGGTAGTAGACGGCCGGGTCGAGCGGCCCGTTCCGGAGCGTGTGGAATGCCTCGTTCACGGTCTCGATAATCATGTCCCGCTGCTCATCGGTCAACTCGCCGGCCGGCGTGTTCTTGTCGATCTCGGCGCGGGCACACATCTCCTCGGCCCAGCTCCCACCCAGCCCGACCTCCGCAGCCAGCACGACCACGATCTTGTCGTCCGCGTTCTCCTCGAACAGCTCGTCCTCCCGGATCCCGGCCTGGTCTGCGGCCGGGTATTCGTATTCCTCGCCCTGCTGGATCTCGCGGCCGCCGGACGCGTCCCCGAACGTCATCGCGTTCTTGATCTCCAGGGTATTGTCGACGAGGATGAAGTTCCCGTTCCGGAACAGCTCGCAGATCAGGATGTGCTCCTCCGTATGGATTTCGAGGATACGATCGAACTCGTACTGCTTGATCTCCTGAATTTCGCGGCCGCTCAACTGTTTCCGGAGGTACATGCAGAAGGATGGTGGCTTGTCCGGCATCTCCCGCTTGAACTTGGTCAAGAATGCTTTCCCATCGGTCATGAACAGCCGGTATTTCTGGTCACCCGGCTTGTACGCATGGAGGATTAGTTCGTTGTCCCGCTGGTAGAACTTGTCGATCCGGGCGCCTTCCAGCGCCTGCAGCTCCTGCACCAGCGCAACCAGGTCCATGCTCGCGATCTCTTCCTTCATCCTACCGCCTCTGTACCGTATACACCATGTCCTGCCGCGAGTTTTAAACAGCTAGTTGTTTCAGCGCAGGCACCGACAGTAAGACATATATAATCCAACACATGTGTTGCGGTTGGGGTGTAGGGGGGTGGCGTCAGCACTGTTTCACATCGCGATCGGGCTACTGCTGGGACTGGCACTGCTGGGAGATGATGTCGATGGAAAGGCGCTGGCAGTGATTGCGGTCGCTGCGTTTCTCCCGGATATCGATACGGTGCTTGCGGTTTGGTTTCCGGGTGCCCACCGTGCATACCTGCACAACGTGTTCGTTGTCTTGATGCCGGCAGCAGTGCTGCTCGGTCTCCGCTGGACGGGCCGTATGGAGACATTGAAGCAGCGGTGGCCGGACGCGGAACGGGTGCTGTGGGTGGCGGTGCTGGTCATGGCCGTTGCCGGTGTCGGGATCGATATGACGGATAGTGGGGTGAACCTGTTCTATCCGATGCATGACCAGTTCTACCACGTGTCCGGCAGCGTCCAGTACTCGACGCAGACCGGGATGCAGCACACCCTGTTCGATCTGGAGCAGGCCCGGATGGGATCAACTCGGGAGCGGTACTATGTCAGTGCTGTTGATACCGGTCCGGGTCCCGAACCGGCGGGCGTGGAACGCATCCTGATCCTGTTCGGCAGCGGCACGCAGTTCCTGGTCTCCATGGTCACGTTTCTCGTGGTCTGCTACCGGATGCATTGCCGGGAGGTACGCCTCCGGTACCGCCGTTCCATCATGGATGTGTTTCCTACCGTTCCGTTGTCGTATAAGACCGATTCTCAGCGCCCATAGGTACATCTAAATAGCGGTAACACGATAGGGAACGTATGTCCTCGGCTATCGTTCATGCCGCGGTTGGCGCACTGATCGGTCGCGCCGTACTCGGTGCTGATCTTGATGAATGGGCGTTGCTGGCGGTTGTCACCGCGACTATCTTTCCGGATATTGACTCGTTCTTCGCAATCTGGTTTCCGGGGGCACACCGGACCGTGCTGCACAACATCTTCATCGTGATGATCCCGGCGTTCCTCCTGTTCTACCTGACGCATATCCGCGACACCGATTTCTTTGAGCGGCACTGGGGGCCAGAGGGTGAACGGGTACTCTGGACATGCATCGTTGCACTCGCGTTCGGCCAGATCGGTCTGGACCTGGTGGAGAGCGGGGTGAACCTGTTCTGGCCACTGTATGACCAGTTCTTCCAGCTCACCGGCATCCTTGTCTTTTCCACGCAGGGCGGCCTTGAACAGACCTTTGTTGGGGGTGGGGCGGACCTGGCGCTTGGCACGACAGATGATACGTACTATACGACACCGATTGATCCTGCCGACCCGGTGGAGGAGGTCGATGGTGCAGAAATCGATATCGTGCTCCCAGTCTTCAGCAACGGCTACGAACTCCTGCTCACAGCACTCTCCATCCTGATCGTCGGACAGCATATACGGCGGGTCAGACGCCAGAAAACAGGACGATGGTTCCAGACACATCCGTCAGATTGATCAGAACTGAAACAGTGTAGCACGTGACCGCTACATGAACTCGCTGTCGTCTTCCTGCATCGCGAACTCATCCGGCGCACCCAGCTCGAAATACTCCAGGAAGTGGTCCGTGACCTCTAACACTTTGGTACGGCCGTCCTTCTCCGATTCCACGAACCCACGATTGGTGAGTTCCTTGATCTGGCTGTACGCCCGGTTCCCCCGGATGTCCACGACCTCGGACTGCTTCACCGGCGTGTTGTACGCGATCAACGCCAGTGTCCGCAGCATCCCGTCGTCCAGGTCCCGGTGCGGTGCCAGGTGCTCGACCTGGTCCACGTGCTCGTTCTTCACCACCATCTCGTATTCGCCGTCGTTCTCGATGATCTTCATCCCGCGCGCCTCGGATTCCAGATCCTCTTGCAACTCCTCCACGACCTGGGCCACGAATCCTTTCGCACCGATGTTCATCGCATCCGCCAGTTCCTCGATACTCAGCGGGTCCTCGCTCAGAAACAGTGCCGCCTCCGCAATCGCCAGTTTCTCATCTTCCATCGGCCCGTTCAACGCTATAGTATCAAGGGTACTTAGAAGTAACGGTCATACGCCGGAGTTGATTAGTGCTATATGGGTCGATTACTTAGTGCAAGTTTAGTGCTATATGGGTCGATTACTTAGTGCAAGTGTAAAGATCACTGCGAGGAGGTACATAATAACTTCGGCGTACGCTATGAGGAACGCTCCAGCACCGACAAGTAGAGACTGGGACACCAGTACGGGTATAATGGAGCGCACCTTGGAAAGATTATGGACAGTACGGAGTGCAATATAATCAAGAACTGTCATGTACAGAAGAGGGATGACAGATGCAGCGTATACGGTTTGTTTGAGGAGTAGCGTGGCCGAGGTATCTGTGAGGGTTGCCCCCGTGGGAAGGGGAAGGATGTAGGAGCGGAGGCCAATAACCGTGCCGATCAGCAGGAACCCGCTGAACGTGAGAAGGGCAGCAGACAAAGTTACAGCAGCGATAGAAAACGTCTTCTTGAGACTGGAATCGCCGATGATAACGGTACCGAGACACAGGGAAGAAAGCTTGAAGGCCGTCAAAAGGATGATGCCTGGTACTGATACGACCAGACTAATCCAGACTAAACCGATATTCTGATCAATCACACTGTAAAAGGCTCCCGCTGCCACACCGAATATTACTAGGGAAAGGAGGATAGCGGACACGAGGCGGAACATAGCTGTAGCTGGATCTGCTTGGTGTTCATCGAAGAACCGTCTGGGATTCAGCACGAACTGTTTGACAATCTCTTCCAGTTCCTCCGACCGCATATCAAAGGTTATAGAGATATTCCTTAAATAATGTACTACAAGATGTTGAACCGTTGTTTCTCAGCTGTTCTCCTGATTTTCGAGTACTTCAATCTTGAGGTCGCCGAGCCATTCGTGCTGGATACAGTTCACCTTGGCATCGGTCTCCAGATGCATGATGTGGACGAACTTGTCGATCGTCTCCTGTTTCTGCTGTTCCTCTACGATATCGGAGAAGGTGAGTGAATCGTCGCTGCTACCGATCCGGCTCTTGAGGCTGGAATATAGCTGGTTCAGCTTGTTGGTGATATCATCCTCCTCCACCTCGATTCCGTAGTCCTCCGCGTCCTTCCGGGTTTCCTGCCGTTCCTCACGCTGCTCCCCGATCTCCACGGCCTTCTCCAGCGCATCCTTCAGCTCGTCCAGCGTCACCTTCCGCTTCGCCTTCTTCTTGACCGGGGGCTTCGGCACGGCCTCGGGAATACGGAGCTGCTCGTCTTCGACCGGTTCGGCCGCGTCCTCCTCAAGGTCCATCATCTCCTCCATGGCCTCCATCTCTTCCTCGATGTGTTCCTCGTCTTCCTCCGTAATCTCGCCGTGTTCCTCGATGTCACGCAGGACCTCGGCCTTCATCCGCAGCAGGACGGCACCGACCATGATAATACGGCCGGGCACTTCAAGATCGAACCGCTCCATCTTATCAATGTACGATTTGTACCGGTCCGCCAGCTTCACGATATCGATCGCCCACGGATCCATATCCTCTGTGAACCGTTCCAGCACCTGCTCCCAGTCTGCCTCCCGGATCGCCGCGATATCATCCGTCTCGATCTCCGGCTCATCCGTCACCCGGATACGCTCCTTCGCCTCCTGCAAGAAATGCCGCAACTTCTTCATCCCCATCCCTGCATCCCTCTAACTCCCTACAGCGCATATATGTGCTCTGGTATAATAAAGGTTACTCAGCACATCCCGGTCAGAACAGGAAAAACACTCGGAATACTCTGTTACCGCCGGATTTCAAATCCTTCGATACCGTCCGGCTCTTCCTCGGTCATGTCAACGTCGTCGACCCGTGCCCGTTCTGGACCCTCGTGGCAGAAGTCGATCATCGCGTCTACATCCTCGTCTGCACCTTCGAACACGGCCTCGACCCGGCCGTCCTCAAGGTTTTTCACCCAGCCGTTCACGCTGTGCTCCTGCGCCTGTTCGCGGGTGGTGGCGCGGAAGTAGACGCCCTGTACCTTGCCGGACACGTAGACGTGTGCGCGTTTCATGGTTCTGGTGTACAGGTGTGAGAAGCAGGTTGAAAAAGGGTTGTGGTGTTTCCGAT
>CAZCWR010000034.1:0-10152 GCA_964502455.1 uncultured archaeon
CATACCTTTCAAGACAGTCCTGCCACTCCTAAGGCGTATATTGGTGTCATCGACTAGTGAGGCATGACTGATTTGGTCGAGTACCTTCAGAAGGAGGGGGAAGTTCTCCGGAAAAAGTATGAAAAAGCAGACGAGTGGGAGCATAATCTAACAAAGGGAAAAGTCCGGGAGACATTTGTTCAGGAGGTCATTGAGAAGCTTTATCCGAACAAGTACGTTATCGGTGATGGAGAGCTGGTCGATTCAGCGGGAAGAACCAGCCAACAGACTGATGTTGTCATCTATGATGAAGGAATACCGGTGCTAGACTTTATTTCCTCCAAACGGTTCCTAGCAGAAGGAGTATTCGCCCATATTGAAGTAAAGTCAGAAATTGATCGAGGAGAACTCAAAGACTCGTTTGAAAAAGCAAACACAATGCAAGATTTAGAGCGGAATTTCGGGGGAGGAATGGTATTCAGTCGTGCGCCTGAACATGTACCTACGTTTGTTTTTGGGTTTACTGGTCCAGAAAATGCATCGACACTAAAAAGCAATTTCCACACCTTGAAAGATGAATTTGGTACATCACCTGATGCAGTATGTGTCTTGAATTTACTTACGATTTCTGATTCCGAGGAACAAGACCAAATTTTCTACAGCGAGGGAGAATCAGCTTTCCCCACTTTTGTACTTGACTTAATTTATCATGTACATCTAGCCTCTGTAGGGGTTCAGGGAATTGATTTAGGAAACTATTATCCAGACGACTAACAATCATCCAATGTACTGACGTATCCTATGTAAGTATACGGCTTCTAATCGATGTTCTCGGTGCACTACTGGAGAATCAGAAGACCACCCTTACTACTGTCTGATCTCAACGTCTCGGTGGAACGCGTCCTCGAATAGTGCCTGGATGTCTTCTTCCACCAGGTCGATCTCGTGTTCGGTCTGGTTGAGGTCTGTTCGGAGTTCCTGCTTCCGTTCCTTCGCCGCCTCAACACGCTCCTGCGCGGCCTGCTTCTCCTGTTTTAACCGGGACTGTTTCGCGGCCGCGTCGTGGTGGTCGACCTTGCTTTCCAGCCGGTTGATACGGTGCTCCAATTCGTCGTGCCGGTCGTGCAGGTCACTGAATGATGCAAGTGTATCTGCACCGTCTGCGAACTTGTCCTGTTGCCGGCGGTCCAGCAGGTTATCAGGGAGCGCATCCCGTGCCGCTATGACTGCGTCCTCCACTTGCTGCGGGTCTGCCTGCAGTACGGTTTCGTGGTCCCGGTCCCGGATCGCTTCGAGTATGTCCATATTCACGTCAAGTGTGATGTTGCCGTTGTCCGCGGTGTACAGCAGTTTCTTCAGGCCGCGTTCCATCTGCCCCATCGCCGAGGTCATGGTCTGTCGGACCTGCCGCTGTTCGGACCGGACAGCGTCCAGCTCCATCTGCAGGGACTGGTACGCGTCCCAGAGGTCGCTGTCCTGTAATTCCTCCAGTGCGTCTGCGACCTGCTCCTGCCGTTCCCGGAGCGTGTCAACGTCGATATCATCCATCTCGTCCTGTAACTGGTTGTACTGTTCCTGTAACTGTTCGCGCCGAGTAACATGCTCCTGCAACTGGTCGTACCGGTCCATCACATTGTAATGTCCATCCAGAAACTCGCCGACCTGCTCGTTCTGTTCCTCCACCCGGTCCAGCGCCCGGAACATGGGTGCCGCGGTACCGTCAGTATGTTCCAGTATCGCGGACTCTTTCCGTGACATCTCGCGGAACTCCGCTATAAACGTGTCCAGTTCGTTGTACAGGTCTGCCGGTGCTCGGGGAACATCGAGCTGGTCCAGCATCCGCTGCCGGTCGGACACGATATTTTCCATCACGTCGTTGAACCGTTTTCGGTCCTTCGGGTCCTCGAACTCCTCGAGCTCTGCCAGCACTGCTTCAAGGTCATCGAGCGCATCCCGACAATCGGACCGTAAACCATCTGCACGGTCACGGGCGGCAGCGATTTCGTCCCGCCGTTCCCGGTAGAACGTCTCATCCGCCGCGTCCAGTTCAACGGTCACCGGGTCACGGAACCGCGCAAGCCATCTGTCAATAAATGAGAACATCACATATCACTCCCATCAACAGCCATACCACCATGTACCCCTCGTTCTTTTTGTACCTTGGCAACGCCAATATATCTGCCCATACCCGTCCGTCAACGTCTACTCGTCCAGTGGATCGAACCGTTCCGTCACGACCTCATCGCCCTCCCCACCAACAACCATAACCGTACCACTCCCCAGCGACAGCAGCTCCTTCGCCGCCGCTAGATAGTCGAGACCGTCCTCCAGCAATTGATCGGCGTCCTCCGTAGTGAGATGCTCTTCATCTCCCTCATCCGCAGCCTCTGCCGTGTCAAACCGGTCGATGATCCGTTTGACCGCATCAATCCGATCCTGGAACTGCTCATCCTTCATAGGAGGATCACCCCAAGCAGGATCGCGATCACGATGAACTGGACCGCGATGATCACCTTGTATTTTTGGTCCCGGCTCAATGCCATCTCCAGCTTGTCCTGCGTTTCCTGCACCGTTGTATACTTCCTGTGCTGGTCGCGCAGCCGGTCCTCGAGATTCTCGATCTGGCGGAGCAGGTCCTGTTTGCTGGCGACGGCCTGCTTCCCGGCCGCTGTCGGTGTGATGGTACCGGCGTCCGCCACATACCCGGCGATGGTCTCGTCCGTCCGGTGACCGACACCGGACACGATCGGCGTATCCGCGTCGAAGATGGCGCGGGCCAGAGCCTCGCTGTTGAACGCCTGCAGGTCCTCGATGCTGCCACCGCCACGCCCCAGCACGATCACATCCACGTCAAACCGATCGTCAAAGAAGTCGATACCCGCGGTCAGGTCGTCGACCGCGTCCTCGCCCTGCACCGCAGCGTGTTTCACGTACACGTCTACGTCCAGGTACTGGTCGTGGATCGCGTCCACCATGTCCCGGACCGCGGCACCGTCTTTGCTGGTGATGACACCAACACGTTCCGGAAGTTCTGGGATGGCCTGCTTGTGCCGTTCCTTGAACAGTCCTTCCTTTTTCAGTTTCTTCTTGCGTTTCCGGAGTTCGGCGTAGTACTTGCCCTCGCCGACCGGGAGCACGTCACGGATCTTGAACGAGACCGCGCCCTGTTTCTCATAGTATTCGGCCGTACCCTGCACCAGGATCTCGTCCCCGTCCTTGAGCTCGTACTCCAGATCCTCACAGTGCCCGCTGAACATGACGCAGGACACCTTGCTGTCCTCATCTTTCAGGTCGAGAAACAGGTGGCCGCTGGAGGAGGTGGAACAGTTGGAGACCTCACCAAGGAGGTCGACGTCCGCGAGCCCCGGCTCTGCCTCGATGATCCCGTTCACATGGTCGTTCAGGTCAGAGACGGTGAACACGTCGGCAGGTGGGATCGCGTGCTCCTCTTCGATCTCAGCCAGCTTTTCCTCCATATACCTGTGGTCATCCGCAACACTCAAAACCGTCGTGCCCGTGGTTCCGGGAGTTCCGGTAGCACACAGTACAGCGTCTCAGGACGTTCGCCACTGCGTCCACAGTTCATCCCGATATGGATACGCGATCAGGGTACCAATCACCATTCCGTACAGGTGCGCCTGGCTGGAGGGCATGTACGGTTCCCGGAGCATGTCCAGCACTACCCGCAGGACGATGACGGACAGTGGAATGGCAGCGACATCAAGCACGGTCACCAGTGCTCGCAGGTCCGGGAACACATCCCGGATCTGCTGGATGCCCGGTATCTCACGGGCTCCCCGGTACGGGCGGAAGAGCCGACTGCGTGGTGCGGCGACGAGCACGTACCCGATCAGTGCAAGGTTGCCGGCGGACGCACCGCCAACACGGGCGATTTCGTGCACCATCTGGTATCCCCACAGCATCAATATGCCAGACAGGCTGACACCGAGCAGGTACAGAACCAGTGTGTTCCGGCCGCCAATCTGTTCCTCTGTAATACGGCCGAAGACGAGTAGACCAGACGCGTTCAGCAGGAGGTGGTACGGGTTCAGGTGGATGACCATGTACGTAAGGACCGTGTACCCGTGTGCAGGCGTCCAGTCAGTGAAGTCCATCATGAACCGTGGCTGGAACCAGTGGACCGTGTGCTGGAGGATGAATCCACCGAGTATTACCGCGAGCAGGAGGTACGTGACAGGGTACCGGCGTTCCTGTGTGACGAGGTTATGTGCATCGTGCAGCGACAGATCTGCCATCACCTGCTTTCTTGGACCGGCGGTTTAAACCGGATGTGCCGTGACCCACCACTGCTTTAAACCTCCATCCCCCTACCCCTCATTGGTATGCCAGTATACGAGATCACGGACGAGGACCGGGAACGGCTCCGGGAACCACAGGGCGATGTTGTACAGGACGATGAACTCATCGAAGAACTGGAGAAGCGGGACTACCACCGGCTGATCTGTGTGGGGGACCGGGTCTCACTTGACGTGGTGGACTCTGACGTTGACGCAGATATCTCTGTTGTGGACGGCCGGATCCAGCGCGAGGAGATCGATGGCGACGAGCACGACCGGCTTGACACAGAACTTGTGCTGGACGTGGAGAACCCGGCCGGGACGATCACCGAGGCCGCGTGGAACATCATGCGGGAGGCCGTGGCGCACACCTGCTCCACCACAGTACATGTTGACGGCGAGGAGGACCTGCTGGCACTGCCCGCGTTCCTGTTCGCGTCCCCGGACTCGCTGATCGTGTACGGACACTGGGAGGACGGTGCGGTCATCGCAGAGCCGGACGCAGAATTGAAGGAGTTCGCGCAGGACCTGATCGGCGTGGCGCAGCGTCCGCACCTGATCGTGGGCGGATCATGGGACCAGTTCCATGCCGGACACCGGTACATCCTGCTGGCCGCGTTCGAACACGGGAAGCAGGTGGACATCGGTGTGACCACAGACGAGATGCTGGCGGACATGGAGAAGGACAACGCGGACGCACTGGAGGCGTTCGAGACACGGAAGCAGCATGTTGAGTCGTTCCTGGACACGTTCGGGACGGCAGACCGGGCGGACATCATGCCGATCGATGATTTCCGTGGGGACGCGGTCGAGGCGGACCATGGTATCCTGTTGTGCACGGATGACACGATGGAGAACGCGAAGAAGGTGAACGAGGAACGGCTGGAGCAGCAGAAGACTCCACTGAATCTTGCGGTGCTGGACCAGATCACGGATGAGACCGGCGAGGTCATCAGTTCTACCCGTATCCGCAGCGGTATGATTGACCGGGACGGATTCATGCAGTGAACGCTGTAAACAGACCTCAGCACAAACGTTCTTATAGCCTGAGAATAAACCGTATCCGTGGTAGTAGATGACGCGGCTCCTCCTGGTACGGCACGGTGAGACGGAACACAACCGGAACGGAATCATCCAGGGCGACCTTGACACAGACCTGAACGAGACCGGGATCGAACAGGCCCAGCAGCTCTCCGACCGTCTCCGAGATCAAGATATTGGTGCCGTGTATTCCAGCACCTTGCAGCGGGCACGGCGGACCGCCGAGATCATTGCAGGACCGCATGATCTTGAGGTGACATCGATCGCCGACCTGAACGAGCGGAGTTACGGCGAGCTGGAGGGAGAGTCGATCGATACGGCGTTCGAGCAGTTCGAGCAGTCGGATTCGCCGTGGCATACCTGGAAACCGGAATCTGCCGAGGCGGCAGAACGTGTGACACGGCGGACGATTCCGGTACTGGAACAGATTCGTACCGACCATACCGAAGAAACGGTCGTGGTCGTGGCACACAGTGCCGTGAACCGGTCTGTCCTGGCGACGCTGGTCGGTGCCGATGCCGGATACGGTCGTGCACTCAAGCAGGACAACTGCTGTATCAACGAACTCCGGTACACGGATTATATCGGCTGGCAGATCCACTGCATGAACGACGTATCACACCTCCGACAGGACAACTGACCCTCCTCACGAAACGACTGATTCTACCCGTATCCGTATCCGAAGACGGTTCATCATTGGATCAACTGGTACTGGTACCTGTCTCGCGCATCCTGTGGAACTGTGTGCTGTTTAAAACCCTGACCGGATCACAGAGTACCGTGATGACACGGACACCTACAACAGTCCTGGTTACAGCGTTGCTTCTGGTCGGTATGGTCGGACCGGTGGCAGCCCAGCCGGTACAGGATGACAGTGCAGGTATCGGCATGGTCGAACTGCTTACCGGGATCTACGAGGAACTGAGTGCGCTGAACGAGCGCATCAACCGACTGGAGAACAGACTCAACCAGCTCGCAGACAACACCACGGACAACGAGACACAGAACACGAACAATGTCACCGGGCTTAACGACACACTGCTCGATGAACCACGCAACGTATCGGCAGGAAACGGGACAACACCGGAACTCCCGGGCGGTATGTCACTCGAACAGTTGCTGAACACCGCCAGGTAATCAGGTATTTCCGGATGTCTGCCCCGGCACAGATACGTTTCTGGGAACACGCCTAAGCACCGGAAGCGTGACCACACCGACCGTTCCACCATCGTTTTCCCTTTTCCTGTTTTTCCACAACCTGCCGCAGATAGCGGTATCAACGACCTTAAAAAGATTGACCGCGTTTCTTTATCCGGAGCCAAAGGTCGAATCTGTCCCCCTCACCAGAGGGCTCCCTCATTGCGAGGGGTACAGGTGTAGCGCAGAAGGCCTCTACCGCTGATTCAAGGCGGTTATGTCGGCTGTAAACGGCGAGTAAGACACACGGAAGAAAACCGCGAGGCGCACCATGGACAAGATGCGGGCGAGGAAGCTAGCCCAGACCGGCTAAACCACCTCTCCTTTTCTTTTTTCCTTTCTACGCTATACCCTACCAGAGTTCCTTCCCGTAATGCTGCATGAGATCGTTCGTATCCCACGAGACGGCATCATCCATCGTGTACCCCAGTTCCTGTAACGCCTGCTCCAGCGCATCCGTAGACGGTGCCTCCACCTCCAGTAACGGCGGGATCGCCGGGTACCGGTCGACCACGTATTCTACATCTTCTTTCGTCCACACTGTCCGCTTCTTCCGGGAGTCATGGAGCTGTTCCAGGCCCAGCGCCACCAGAAATTCACGTACCTCATCAAACGACCCTACCTCGAACTCGATCTCCTCCATACATTTGGCATTCTCCCGGGAACGATCATTCTTCAATGTAACGAACACGGTATCACCACGCCGCCGTAACCGCAGGACTCCGTTCTCCTCGATCTCTCCCGACGGATAATCGAAGAACAGGGAACGGACCTCACCGTCAAACTCCTGTTCCGCACCAATGCGCTTCATCAATACCTCAATCTGCTCCGGATCAACGCCCAGCACCTTGGACTCAATCTCCTCGTACATACCCCAATGTCTCTCCCCCAACTTTAATACGAATACGGCCACCCCGCCACCACAACCGAAACTTTTATATTGTAGTTACTTCATAATAGTAACAGTGTTCGGTATGGGAGAAGCATATGAACTGGGATTTACAGCGCCGAAGATGGATCTGTCCGACTATGAGGTGGAGTTTGATGACGAGGTACCGAACTGGGTTGACGGCGTACTGGCGCGGAACGGACCCGGGAAGTTTGAGATGAACGGTATACAGGTAGATAACTGGTTTGACGGATGGGCGATGCTGAGATCGTACGAGATCACAGGCGCAGAGAATACGGTTTCAGTTTCCAACCAGTATTTGGAGTCAGATGTCTACGAGGATGCGAAAAATGGACATTCAAGTTTCAGCAGTTCAGATGGAATACGTGATACGCTCCGGGACATCGCATTCATGGCACAGAATGGGCCGCCCGACAATGCGAACGTGAACGTGGAACAGATCGGCGAGGAGTACGTCGCACTTACCGAGGCACCAGGGTGGCGGGAGTTCGATCTGGAAACACTGGAAACCGGCGAACGATACACATTCGACGACGATATCACCACACACCTCGCGACCGGTCACCTCCACTACGATGCGGAACAGGGCGAGCACATCGGGTACGGTGTCAAGTTCGGACTGGATGCGCCGTACCTGGACCGGTTCCTGCCAGACCATGAATATGTGCTGTACCGTATCCCGGACGGCAAGCAAGAACGTGAACCGATCACAAGGATCGAAACGGGTAAGCCATCGTACCTGCACAGCATCGGTCTCACCGAGAACTATGCGATCCTGACGGAGATACCGTTCACGATCAACCCGCGAAAACTCGTGCTCAGTGCTGACGGCTTCCTGGACCAGTTCAATTGGGAACCAGAGGACGGCACGACATTTACCGTAGTTGACCGTGAGAACGGCGATATTGCCCTGCAGGAGACGACCGAATCTTTCGTCATGTTCCACCACGCGAACGCCAACGAGGACAGGGAAAATGGTACGCTCAATGTCGATCTGATCAAGTTTGAGGACGACTCGATATTCGAAGACATCGGCCTTGATGCCATGAAAAATGACGGGCACGTGGACGGCGGGACATTAACACGGTACGAACTGCCGCACCCGGATCACGATACAACCGGAACAGAGATTGATTCATACGACATAGCGGAAGACATGGCTTTCCCACAGATCAATCCCGAGAAGCATATGGACGAGCATCAATACGTATACGGCCGTACACTGGAACACGATGACGGTATTGGCCTGATCAAGGCAGATACCGTCTCGAGGCAGACTGATACCTGGTACGAGCCCGATGTGTACGCAGAGGAACCGGTGTTTGTCCCGAAACCGGATGGAGAGACAGAAGATGATGGCATCGTCCTCACATCGGCACTGGACACGGCAGAAGACACATCCATGCTTTTGGCACTGGACGGCGAAACGCTCGACGAGGAAGCTCGCGCCTATCTGCCGACCGACATTCCATTCGGCTTCCACGGACAGTTCTTCCCGGACCAGTAACCCCAGCCACCGATGACCGTATCCGACCGTACAGCCCCTCATACCTCTGTACGGCTGCCGAACCCTACAATAATCACAACAACACCACGCGTCCGCCAACATCTTTCTACCCGGTACATAACAACACCTGGGACCCCGAAACCCTCGTATTCAACAGTTACAGGCGGCAAAAACACGATATCCTCTCACAGGTAACGTTTCTACACACCGGACGATCACCACCCAATACCAGGACTTATTGATACCGCACCTCCTGCTGTCACACCCCCACAGGACAACACATAACCCCCTGTACATGTTGCCCCAGAAAAACAGCGATTTAGGCCCATCAACAGCTATCCCTCCACAGCCCCCTCACAGAAGCCATCTACCCCAACCTACAGAACCCAGTAAAAAATACTGTACCCAGTGTTATCATATAGGAAATTTTTTTACAAAAAATACGGAAATATGTCCTCATCCACAATAAAGTATATAAATGATGGGCATCCAGTTGCGGACGGGGAACCACCATTATCACGACATTCGCCCTCGTGGCGGTCCTGTCGTTCATTGCCCTGATAAATCCATTCATTTCTCTAGCGCCGACGCTGGCCATTCCGCTGGCCGCTTATGTGCTCACGCCGATGTCATTTACCGCCGCATGGGCCGCATGGGCTGTCGGATATGTTGGCACCGTATTCATGCCACTAGTCCAGTCTGGATTTAAGCGCCTGGACACATACATCGTCCGGAAGAAAAACGGCGAACCAGTTTCACCGACAGAATCCTCCGAACGGGAAGAGAACGAAAACATGTCTGTCGGTACACGGCCCGGACAGGTCCGGAACGCCGTGAACAGTCCGAACAGGACATTCACACGGAAACCATCGGGCGCCTGGTAACCACACACTCCACCAGCCAGAGCCACAGTCCGGTCGAATCCACTACACGAATAAACCGCCTCACCACCACATCTATACACCAAATACCCGTAAATTAAACAAATGTATTGTATTGTTCGCTTAAAATCCTATTTTTTCAACATATACCGGAATTGATAAAAAGCATCTGTTGCATATAGTGTACTGGATCGGTGATGCCGATGCAGCAAGAACCTGCTACCATTCTGGACGTACTTTATGTGACCAACGAAACACTTACCGCGGACGAGATAGCGGCCATCACAGACATGCCTCTGGATGATGTCGAGCAGGCACTGACCCTGCTCGAAGAACACG
>CAZCWR010000034.1:10162-11088 GCA_964502455.1 uncultured archaeon
GTGTCGATCGGTATCAAAGCAGACCACACGCACTTCCACGACATCACCATCACACCACAGGGCGCACGGACTCTAGAAGACCGCCCACATACCGACACATCTAACCTATCCTATGACCCCATCCCTGGCTACTGGGGTACCGGCCGGAAGGCCTAACGGGCCTTCCACCCCTTCTTTTTCCTTCTGTACGTATCCTGTACTGCGGACCCCCAGTTATGGAGCACGAAGCTCATCCTGCTGTAACGCCCGCGGCGACCCATCCAGCCAGCCTCGAATGCTGGTCACGAGCTGTGTACCGTATGCTTCCAAGTCGTCGATCGTGTCCACGGTCGTACCGACACCCGCAGATTTGCTGAGCGGTGTCCCGTTGTCATCTGCAATCAGTGGTGCCAGCAGATAGTACGGCGTTTCACCGGTCGCCAGCCGGGTGATTTGTGCCACTTTCTCCACTTTCGAGGTTTTCTGTCCTTTCTGTGCGTCCCGGTAATCACCACCGAAGACGTGTACTGCGACGTCCCGGCCCGGGTCCCGCACCGGATCCACCAGGTAGTAGACGCCGATACATCCTGTCAACGCCGTGGACGCAAACCCTTCCGTACAGTCCGGAACGTGACACGCGTGCACCACAGCATCGTGCTCCGCCGCATACGCACTGCCCTTCGCATGGGACTGTCCACAATCACAGACCGCGGCAACCGGACTCTGATACCGACGCCGGAACCCACCGCCGAACACTTGATCGAACGCATCCATATCGTCCAACACATTCCGGAGTGCGTCCACATAGTAGTCGTCACCCGCGATATCTGTCAACACCCCGGTATCGATATCCGCGGATATACCGGACCGAAGCCCATCCAGAAACGGTTGGATCCGGTCAAGATGGTGTTCTGCCACCGTCGCATGGTCGCCGCACGGGCAGTCCC
>CAZCWR010000034.1:11098-12645 GCA_964502455.1 uncultured archaeon
CAGGAACGGGAACAGGAAGTGGTGCGCGTAGGACGCGTGGTCGCCGCACGGGCAGTCACGCTGGAAGAACAGAGTCATCACCCGGTTTTCCTCCGGGTACGTATGTTCATGAATGTGTGCGCTCCAGTCCGTGTCACAGCACATCAGATCCACGGTCAGGCCGAGTTCGTCCGCGACCACGGCCGCATACCCAATGGACAGCAGGTTCCCCAGGTGCAGTTCACCGGAAGGCCGGAACCCTACCGCGACCCGTGACCCGTCAATATCGCCAGGCAGTTCGTCGAACCCAGTGCAGATGCTGTCCTCCGCAACCTCCGGCATGGTATCGTATTGCAGTCCAAGTGTTTTGAATCATGCGGAACTTCAGAACCTGGGACAGGACCTGTTACCCCAACAAGGCCTCGATAGGCTGATAACCGGAAGAGATGTCTTCGATCTCATAGAACGTTTTTTGGTACTCGATACGGTCCCCCTCAACAGTAATATATTCATTTGTCAGATCATCAAAGTCGTCGAACCGGATTTCACTGACTACCTCAGTGTATTGGCTGTTACTCGGGAAGTACCCAAAATTGTCATGGAACGCCATCACAGATTTCCGGAGTGTTGGATGCTGCAGGTACGGTTTTATATCGAGGTGCCCTGCACCATACTCAACGTAGATATCCGGGCGCCTTCCCACATCCTCCGCCACTTTCGGCGCCACAAACTCGTCGATCTTTTCCGCGGACAAGGCACTCCGCCCACCTGTAAGCGGGAGAAACGCGTAACTTATCTGCGTATATGCTGTAGCATTCCTGAACTCGTCGTTCTCAACCTTATTTGCAGCGAGACCACCCATAATACCAGCCAGCGGCAACGCCAGTACACCGGCCTCAGGATGACCTGCCACTACTCCACCGATACCACCCCCTCCAGTCGCGACTATACCGCCCACTACCTGCGCATATATCAGCCCTATCCGCGCCCGAACATCGTTCCAATCTACGTCTCCATCGGGCGTTACTTCCGGAACCTGCGTATCCACGAAGTATATCGGGTTCTGCCCATCACGGAGGTTCGCCCTGATAGCGCCCCCGTACTGGCAATTCTCGGACAGATGCCCTACATCCGCTCGCTGGTACCACCCCTCCTCCAGCACCATTGCATCCATCTCCTGCATCAAATCTGCTGTCGGCGATGCCTCGGAGTGCATCCCAGGATAGAAATGATAGTCCGCCGTATCAGTAGAAAATGACAGGACCTCATCAAACTCCATAACCTCAGTCTCCTCGAACTCTGGAACATCCCACAACTCATCTAGCTCATCTGACGTAATATACTCCTCAATAATCTCCTCCCCCACCCTTCTCACCCCATAGAAAAAGTGCATACAACATTAAATACATCAAACCTGTAGCACCGGAGATACCCCAAAACATCAAAACTGGGTGCCATCCAGCACCAGCCGCTGCCCCCCCCGCTATACGCGAAAAATAGTAAAACATTACCACAAAAATCCAGGATGATACCAAGGTTTTTATAGTACCACATGCAAGTACTGTATA
>CAZCWR010000035.1:0-432 GCA_964502455.1 uncultured archaeon
TTTATGTAATTTTGTGATACTGGAGTTATGGACGTTGATGTCACTGTTGGCATGATTTTTCTGAGCATCATCGCGGTGGCTGGTCTGCTCGGCACAGGCGTATTCTATCTTCAGGCATCCTCGGTGGATAGCGACGTAGGGTCGATGGAGGAGACAGTATCATCAGTTGAACAGGAAAATACGCAACTAAGGCAGCAGAATAATCAGCTTAGGCAGAAAAATGATCAACTCGAACAGGAGATCGCGGATCTTGAGCAGAAAGTGAATGAGTTGGAGTCAGAGGAAGGTGATGTGGAATCGAGAGACGGTATATATGGTAGGGCGGAGGAGGCTGTGAAACTCTCCGAAGCGGTATTAACGTATCTTTCTGAACAGGGAGACCACTGTTCAGTTCTAGGACCAGAATATTTCAGCGAAGTGAGAAGTTGCCTG
>CAZCWR010000035.1:442-12210 GCA_964502455.1 uncultured archaeon
CTCCGCTTTACACAGCATAACCCGCCTGACGTTTCCGGGGAATTTGCGTTGAGGAACCAGGGAGAAAACACCTATGACAGCAGCCAGTTCTCCCTGTATTTCAACGATGAACTTGTATCAGACAGCTGCAAAGAAACCGGGACTATTGGACCAGATGACAAATGTACGCTAGGATTCAGTCAACGTTGTGAATCAGAAGATGTGTTGAGCGCTAGGCTGGACGGCGAAGAAGTTAGACGCCATGATTGCACATAAGCCGGTTTTACTTGTCATCCTTAGCGGAGTGTACATGCCGTGCGGTTTCGACCAAGTATTCGTATCGGCTATTATCTCAGGTATTTCTCCTCGGCACTGTCCATGGTCCCGGTCACGCCCAGCACGTGCACCGTCACTGGCGTCCGGTCGATCTCTGTGATCAGTGTGAGCGCGGCCCGCACATCCTCCACGTGGTCCTTGTGGACGCGGATCCCGCCTTTCTGCTGGTCCACGTCGTACAGGTCTTTCAAGATCCAGGGCTGTGCCTGTGCCACGCCACGTTCGCCGAGCAGGTCCAGCATCGTATCCCACGCCGTATTGACAAACGCGCCCAGATCAGGTGTATCGTCTGAGAGGATCTCGAAGATGATATACCGCTGCTTCTCCCGGAGACTGCTTGGCAGCGTCTGCAACGTATCGTTCTTACTCATCACTATCACGCTCCTCGTCCGGGACGGTTCTGACACCGGGCTGTACCGTGTTCTCGTTGTGTACCTGGTCTGCCCTGTCGATGATCTGTTTCGGGGTGTCTGAGACCGTAGAAAGATGTTCCTCTGCAGTCACTCCCAGCATCTGTGGGATTGCGGCCATGTCGCGTGGTGCCCGCAGCTGGTGCACGTTCTGTGCGCCGCTTGATGTGATAATCGGTGTATCAAACTTCTGGCAGAGCCGCACGTTCCGCCGCATATGTGTCAGTACGTGGGACCGAACCTTGCCACGGGTCTCCAGCAACTGGCGGACGTTCAACTGGATGGCGACACGGTTCTCTCCGGCCTGCTTCGCCATCACGTGATCGATGCCGGAGTCTTTCCGCTTCCGTTCCGGATGTGCCAGCACGTCAACTCGGGTATCGCCGCACGCCGCACGGTTCACAGACACCTTGCCGCCATGCACCACGACCACGTCCACATGGTCGCGGACCTGCCGCAACAGATTCTTCAGCTCTTCACCATCCGCTGGCCGGAGATTTGCCCCGACACCGACATCGATTCCGGTATCTGCGGCCTCGATGGTGTCTCGGGTCTGGTTGATGTCGTCTACCCCCGTTACGTGGTCTGCGATGGCGATACCGGTGAAGCCGAGTCGGTCTGCACGCTGCGCCATGTCTGCCACGCTGTCCGCGCCATCCGACAGTGCCGTCTGTACATCCAGGTCGTACCATCTGCGGTCCATACCACGGGATTTATAAACAAAGGCTTAAATCTGTGATTCCCTGGCGTCTGGTTTCCGGTGGCAATGGTACGGTTATGCAGATATTCTGATATGTATAAACATTTATTTGGGGGTTTGGTCATAAAGGAAACGGTTTTATATCCTGAGGGGAATGTGTAAGTGGGGGAAGTGAGCATGCTGACGCAACCGCAGCATGATTATCGCCATGTTCGGCAAACCGGGCAGAACGTATCATTCCCTGTCCAGTATACTGATGGACGGGAGCATGATGCCGGATACCAGCAGCATGTGCGGGAGATCGCTGATGAAGGTTTGTCAATGCCGGAAGCAGTGTTTCTCACGGATCTCCGACATGATGAGAACCGGTATGGAGCACCCAGTACGGGGTATACGCGGAACGGTGTTTTCTACGAACCGATACGTAACGGGGAGCAGATGCGGTGCCTTGCCGACCAGTATTCAGCGGAAGATGTTGTAGAGCTGTACGTGACATTTGCTACGCATGAGGATACGCAGGGGTTGCATCCGCTGGACCGCCAATACCTTGAACAGCGGTTGTGGACGGTTGAGACGATGGACCTTGTACAGAAATATAGTGCTGGTGACGTGATAGAGTACCATGTTGCGTTCGAACAGCAGAATCAGGTCGATCATCTGGAGGACCAGACGCCCTGCGTATATGCAGAGACCGCGTGGGATGACAGCCAGTTTGCAATGGACATGGAAGAGGTATTTGACCGCACCCGCTAAACAGGGTTACAGGCCGCGGTCATCTATGTCGATTTCGTATTATGAGTCCTCTTGCTTCTGGTCGGCGCTGCCTGTATTGTCCGCGGTGGTGTCCTGGTCCGTGTCTGACGCTTCTTCGGCAGGTTCATCTGTGTGTCCGTCAGTCGGTTCCGCGGCTGTCTCCCTGTCCGCCGTACGTTTCTCGTCGTCATGCAGGATCTTGCGTTTTTCTTCCTGGAACTCTTCCTCGGTCAGGGCACCACGTTCCTTGAGGTCGTGTAGCTTGTCCAGTTCATCCAGTTTGCGGTCCTCGGTCTGGGTTGCCAGCAGGTCCTTGAATGGACGTTCGTCAAGGTGCCAGACCACGAAAAAGTAGACGAGTGACCCAATCGGTGGGAAGATGATGATAAGCGCAGTCCAGATCAGTTTCTCGCCCGTGTCCATGTCTGGCCGCTGCAACAGTACGTCGTACAGGCTGTACACCACGACCAGTAACGTGGCCAGGCTGAACAGCATGGACAGGAAAAAGAACGGTGCGATGAGGACTGTCTCTACCATGTTCCCGGTATCAGTCCCAGAACATTTTAAAGGAGGCGCATTTGTTCGGAACTAATCGAACGAAGACAGTACATACTGATTACCTGAGAGCTGGTGCGGTCAAATCATGCTGTAGCAAATAAGTAGATGAGAGAAAAATTACTGGATCAGTTGGACCGGTTCTTGTTCGCGGCCTTGGATGGCCGTGACTTCTCGGAGCCTGTGCCTCGCTTCTGCAGGCCGCGACTCTTCTTGCCGGTGGATGTCTTGCCGCGGTGGGCGCGTCCCCGCTCGTCAGTGATCCAGTTGATGTCGTCATCTGCCTTAATCTCCGGATGCTCCGGGTCAACGAGGATGACCTCGAACCACTTGTGGATTGCATCCTCGGCAACAGGGTACGAGTTCAGCACTTCCAGGTTCGGATACTTCTTTGAGACTCGTTCCTCCGTGATCTGCTGGAGGGACTTACCTGGTGAGAACCGGGACTGTCCTGCACGCTTCGGGCGTCGACCGGCACGCGGATTCTTCCGCTTCCGACCACCACGCTTGATACGTCCACGGACAACGGTGAACCCGTTCTTCGCCTTGTATCCCTGCGAACGGGCCTTATCAATCCGGGTTGGCCGGTCACTCTTCACGATGGACGGTTGGCGTCGCCACTCAATCAGTCGGTTCTGCCAGACATCATCAAGTCCATCCTTCGGATTTTTCCATGCCTCCCGGATATGCTTGTACGCGCCCATTGCAAACATACACTTCCGCTAAAATCTTTTTATATCAATGCCCCTGCACTGGTACCTGAAGCATACGGGAGGGGCAGACAGCTCATTCATACGTTTAGCGTGCCCGCTGCTAATCTTCTGATTCAAACTCCAGTGCGGCACTGTTTATACAATAGCGTTTCCCGGTCGGGTCCGGCCCATCGTTGAACACATGCCCGAGGTGGCCGCCGCAATTTGAACAGACAACCTCTACTCTATCCATCCCGTGACTGGTATCTCGTTCGAGTTCCACGTTGTCCTCGTCGAGTACGTCCCAGAAGCTGGGCCAGCCGGTGCCGGACTCGAACTTTTCGTCGGTGGAGAACAGTTCCTGGCCGCAACCTGCGCACTGGAACACGCCGTCCTCATCAACGTCTAGCAGGTCGCCGCTGAACTTGGGTTCGGTACCGCCTTCGCGGAGGATGCGGTACTCCTCGTCGGTCAGTTTTTCACGCCATTCTTCGTCAGTCTGCGGCAGTGTTTCCGTGTCTTCGTGCTGTTCGGCCATGATACGTGTTTGCCGGTGAGGGCTTAAGAAGGCGGTGGCAGGTTCCAGGCTGGGAACTTATGATAGGTGGAAAAAGGAAGGGGGTTACGCCGATATGTTCGATGCTTCTTCGGTGCTTCTTCAGCAGTACTCGTTCCGCACCGTCCTGTGAGGAGTCCGGGTCGGAACCGTGATCAGGTTACTGTTTACCTGTATGATTGGGTTCTGGTCCAGAGACATGTGCACAGGAAGGAGGCGGAGGTCAGAAGGTTTAAGTTCAATGAATAAGGTGACATGTGTATGGGCTGGAAGAAGCGCCGAGGGGTTGGCCGGCGAACGGGGGTGGGTCGCCGTGATTTCCTGAAACTGGGCGGCGGGGTGGTACTCAGTGCGGTTGCGAGTACGTTTGTTGGGTTTGACGGCCTGCAGCGGCTGGTCCGCAGACAGACGCCGGCTGGGCAGGTGTCGCATGGAGAGGGGGAGGTCATACTGGAAACGGGACTTGACAGTGAAGGTGCGCTCGATAATTTTCACAGTGTTGCACATCCCGAACATATTGCTATTGAACCGAACCCGGCCGGGCCGGGGAACGTGATGAGTGTGTATGCGTCGGAAGGGGATTTCAACGGTGCACGGGGCAGATTCATCCTCAGTGAAGCAGGATACGATGATCCGGAGGCGATGTACGCCCAGTACTACCTGTACTTCCCGGAGGATGCGACTATCGGACGCGGGACCAAACTCCCGGGGTTCGGTGGGTTCTACGGGGAAGGCGGGGCCGGGTGTGATCCGGTATCCGGCGGGTCCTGGTCTTCACGGGGGTACGCTGGTGAAGCAAGTAGTTCTGACCTGTTCCACATGGATTATTACGTGTACCACGCGGACCACGTCAAAGGAGACTATACCTGTGGCGAGCATTTTTCCTGGGATGGAGAATACGCGGTTGGCGAGTGGCACGAGGTCACCCAGTACGTCGAGATGAACACGCCCGGCGAATACGATGGGACACTCCAGGCCTGGATGAACGGCGAACAGGTATACAACAAACAGGACTTCCAGTTCCGTGATGCAGACCACCCGAATATCGGTGTCGAACGCTACTACTGTCCACTCGTCTACTGGGGCGGAAGCTGGGGCGCACCAGTAGACCAACGCGTATACTTCCGCGATCTCACCCTTTCCACCGCACAGCCTGCGATGGGTGATGACGCACCAGATGACGCGGAGCCAGATTCTGGCTCAGGTCCAGATTCAGATCCTGACTCGGATTCAGATCCTAACCCGGATACAGATTCGGATCAAGGATCAATAGGGATGCCCTGCTAGGCGGATAAAATAGTAAGAAAGAAGAGGATGGGTCACATCGGCATCGTCTGTGACTCCTCGATCTCCGCAAGCAGTCGTTCTGCACCGTCCTGTGAGGAGTCCGGTCCACGGGCAGTGACCAAATTGCCGTCCACCGTAACGCTGGAATTCTGATCCAGTTCAGCATCCCAGCCACCGCCAGCCGCCTTGACAGCATCCTCAACGCGGTACGGGAGCTTGAACCCGTTCGGCAGGAGCTCCTGCTCATTGACGGTGTCGTCCTCCCAGTCGTTCGGGAACCCGGTAACATTCTTCCCGTCCACGACGAAGTCACCGTTCTCGTCGCGCGCAAATCCGAGCAGGCCAACGGCATGGCAGATTACCAGTGCCTTCTGGTTCTGTACGGCATCCGCCAGGATCTGCTGTGCATGGTAGTCGTGGTTGATGTCGAACATGGTGCCGTGCCCGCCCGGGAATACGACCACGTCGAAGTCGTGGTCAACGGCGTCGGTCAGCGGGATCGGGTCGCGCAGGTCCTGGTCGGTTGCGTTCATCGCAGCGAACTCGCGTGCCGCGTCCTCGCCGACCTCGTCCGGGTCAAGGGAGGAGTCGTCCACGATCGGACGGTTGCCGGTCGGGGTCGCCACCGTGATATCAAACCCGTTTTCCCGCAGTGTTTTCATCGGGCGGAAACATTCTTCGGCCCAGAATCCTTCTTCCGATACAACAAATAATGCTTCCATGGTGGGTCACCTGTTGGAATCAGCTCATGCTGCACTCATAAACACGGGAGAAGATGAATCCGGTAGGGAAACTGATAGGCGTTCGACGGTTCCACATATTGTAATCGCGGAGCACGTGCCCGCGAGCAGCCGTGTGGTGGGTGACACCTTATCTGTCGTAAACTATGCTGTCCAGCGTCTGAATCCGCGGTTATTTAAGAACGTAGCGAGTGATGTACACCTTATGACGCTGCACTGGGACTGGGTGATCCCGCTGGTGTTTGGACCGGTGGTCGTGCTGACAGCGATGATTCTCGCATACTTGGCCGGTACCGCGCTGGTAAAACCAACGGTCCGGAAGATCTTCCGGCGGCAGGATGATACCGGTCACCTTGCCCGTCCACTGTCCCGTGCTGCGCTGTATCTTACTGTTGTTATCGGTGTCGGCGTAGGACTGGTCGCGGCCGGGTACCGTGACGTGTTCGGCGTACTGGGCACCATCGTCGCGGCTGGCACTGTTGCCATCGGGTTCGCGATGAAGGACACGCTCAGCGCGTTCGTCTCCGGTATCTTCATCTTCTTCGACAAGCCGTTCGTAATCGGGGACGTAATCGAATGGAACGACCAGCTGGGAGAGGTCAAAGACATCCGTATCCGGACCACGCGTGTGGAAACGTTCGACAACGAGCTGTTGTCCGTGCCGAACAACGAGATCACGGAGAATACGGTGAAGAATCTGACTGCGAATCGGAACCGCCGGTTCGACGTGACGTTCGGCATCGGGTACGACGATGACCCGGCAGAGGCGAAACAGATTCTCCGGGATGTCGTGGCGGATATGGATCGTGTTCTCGACGACCCGGAACCAGAAGTCATCATCGACAGTCTCGGCGATTCAGCCGTCAACATCCTGGTCCGGTTCTGGCTGGACCAGACGCAGGGTCACAGCCCACCAGCAGTGGAGGACACGCTCTACGAACAGGGGCTTGCCGCGCTTGACGAGGCCGGTGTCGACATCCCGTACCCGACCCGCACCATCGCCGGTGACAGTCTCCGTATCGAGGACAGTCGGGGAGAATAAAAAGGAAAGACGGGGCGGATCTGCGCCCCCTGGGTGTACTGGTACTATACCGTTGGCTGTTGTCGGCCGCGGACGGTGTATGCGACCCCTCCGATGCCAACACCGGCGATCGCGGCGGTAGCCAGTGTCTCGCCTGACACGTCCGGGACGCTCACGGCGGCACTGGTGACACCGAGTTCTGCGAGTACACCGGTCTGGGCGGCGATCACGAGGACGGCGAGACCGAGGACAGCACCCATCACGCCGAACGCCCGGCCGTGTTTCTCCGGGGTTACACCGGCCAGTGCGAGCGCAACCATCGTGGTCAGGGCCACGATGAGCAGGATGCCGACCCGGCCGTACAGGTCGATGAACTGGGCGCCAAGACCCTGTAGTGTGGGACTGGTGACGGCGTAGGATGCGATCACAACGCCGATCACGGCGTTTACCTCTCGGCTTTTATCACCGAAGAGACCGAGCTGTGTGAGGAGGCCGAATACGATAGCGAACACCAGGAGGAACGGCAGTGCGACCGTGTACAGGCCGGTTCCCTCCAGTGATGCTATCGCCTGTTCCAGTGTCATATTGTCACCTATAGATAGTAACATATACGATGTTTATAAATCTTCCGCTTTCTGGGCAGAGATCATTTATAAATATCGTCTGAATCGGGTAATACCCGTGTGTATAGGAGGGGTGTGGCCGGGCACCGTCAGATAGAAATAGCTCAGGGATACACCGGTATGTATGCCTAACTACCGGGATCATCTGCTGTTCGGTTCCGTGCTCGTGCTCATTTTCTCGTACTTTATGGGGCCGTTCATGGCGTACAGCATGGATGCGGTGATCGTGTCTGCCGCGTTCATCCTGCTGGCGGCGATATTCCCGGATATCGACCATAAGGGGTCGATCGTGCACCAGCGGATGAAGGCGCTCGTCGTCATCCTGGTGACAGCGGTTCCGGTGGGTGCCGCGTATCCGGACGTACCGGTCATGATTACCGGTGGTACGCTGACGGCCGTGGGCACGTACTACACGTTCGGCCTGATCAAGCCGAAGCACCGGAAAGTAACGCACACATTCAAGTTCGCGGTCCTGTTCTCCGCTACCGTCGGGGTGTTCGCCCTTGTTGCGTTCAACTCGTTTCTCCCCGCGATATTTTCGTTCATCGCGTACCTTTCCCACCTCGTACTGGACGGGACATTCCAGTAACTGTGAGAATACCTGCATGCCTGACTTGCATCCCTGTGTACGGCCTGTTAAAAGAGAATAAAATAGAATAACATGGGGATGCAGGCCTTAGCTGCGGTCCCGTACCTCGGCGACATCACCGATGGTGGGTCCGCCAGCGGTATCGGTGTCCGTATTGTATCCGGTGACCTCGTCCATGTTGTCGTACAGTGTAATGTCGAGTGCGTTCTCCAGTTTCTGGGCAAGCCGCTGGTCTGGGGAGAGTTTCCCGGTTTCGACCCGGTGGACGACCGACTCCTTCTCTTTGATCTGGTCTGCCAAATCCTGTGGGCTCAGATCCTGCTGTTCCCGTGCCTGTTTCACGCGCGTATCAAAGTCCTCCACGAGTTCACCGCCCGGCTCGTTACGCTGTGACCGGGAGCGTGACGAAGACGTTGTAGTGGTCGAGGTTGACGTTGAGGCGGTGCTGGTTGAGGAAGATGATGCTGTCTCAGTGACCTCACCAAGGTCCTGGCAGTCGTCACAGAGTTCGAGCGTGGTGCCTTCCACCTTTGTTTTGAGGAGTTCACCTGATTTGCCGCAGATTTCGCATGTCGCCATTGTCGATTGCCTCACAGTAGAACCGTTCCTGAACAGGGTTTACAGGGCTGTCACTGGTGTAAGTTGTGCGCTTCACAGTAATAAATCTTTATCAAATTCCACTATATGGCACCATGGAACACCCGCAGTACACCCTGGAAGAATGCAATGCCGGCGGCTGGAAAGCCCGATTCTCCGAATTTGAAGATGTCGCCGACCGCATCCGGGAGAACGAGGACCTTGACGTGGACACGGACCACATGCTGCTCTGGCACCGTGACGGCATCAAGATCTCGTTTGTCAAGTCCAGCGGCGTCATGATGGTCCGCACAGAGGACCGGGAACAGGCGGAAGATTTGGTGGAATCAGCGATACACTCTCCATAAGGACACGTTCTACAGATGCAGATTCCCTGCCGATACGATGTTTTATAGGGAGGAATATCGATGAAGAATACGTGGGAGCTGTAGTGTTGCCTGTACGCGGTCAGGGCTGCTCTCCACGGTGGGATACAGTATGATACACGGACAGGTATGGCGGTCGATACTGCTTGCCGGAGTTGTCATTGTTCTGCTGCCCCTCGCAGCCGCAGCGACCGATGGACCGGAATCAGGGTCTGAACAGTTTGACGCGGCCAGAGAAGTGGAACTGGATCGTGGTACCCTTGAGATGACAGTACCGGACGATGTGTACGCGTACCATGAGGTGTACGTCGCCACGGCATCGGACGTCGACCAGTCAGAGATCAAGACGTGGGAGACGGCATCGGTCGAAGCGGAGACCGTTTCACCGGGATCAGTCTGGGACGGTGATTTCTCAGAGATGGACGAGGTGTTCAGCGGGGCTGGGACGGTAGACTTTGCCCGGTTCTTTGATCCCGGTGAGTACTACGTGTTCCGCTGGGGGTGCAAGACCGTGCAGGATGGTGAGGACGCTGTTCCCGGTGACTGCCGGTGGCTGGACCCGCTGTACGTGAATGCCAGTGAGGGGTTCGATATACTGGCGAACGAGCTCGCGGTAACGTATCGTGGTGACCGGTACGAGTACAACCCGGACGAGGAAAGCGAACACGACTGGCTGCTGGACGGGGAGGAGACGGATCTGGTGGTTGAGGTGGATGATTACGTCCAGTTCCATCCGGCGGATGAGGGGGAGATTGTGGTGACGGACAAAGTCAATGACCCGGTGGACCGTGCATACAACGATCCCGGGGATGACAGCCTGCTCTGGCAGTTCAGCGATTCCGGGTCCCGGATGATCCGGCATATCGCCGGTGGTGATGTCCGTGCGACCATCGAGGTCCGGGACTGTGGTGGCCAGTCATGGAACGGGGAGGAATGCCGTGACATGTACAACCTGGTGGCGGTCCCGCTGAACTACGACCAGCAGGCGTTCGACACGTTTTTTACGGAGATGGGGGATGTCGCGTTCCAGTGGGCGGATGATTTGTCGCCGCTGGGCCGGACGTACGATGATCCGCGTGATGTCATGAAGCTTCATTACCTTGAACCGGACGATCACTATGTTGCGCAGGCCGGGCCGCAGGTCGGGGAACAGGTCAGTTTGGCCAATCCGCATACCGATGTCTGCTGGGGGCCGGAACCGAAGGGTCGCTGTTTTAAGGCGCCGACACAGACCTGTAGCACGGAAGCCGGTGATTTCTCGCTGGACAACGTGGCCGAGGCAGCGGCCCAAAGAAGCGAGTTCAGCGGCCGCTACGATGACGTAGTCGCGATGCACCGGGGCGACATGCGGATGTGGGACATGACGGAGATACCGGAAGATATCGCTGACGCGGTCCGGGACATGAACCCTGCAGAACTGTTCGATGCCGTCGGCGTATACCGTGACGGGTACACCGGATGTGGCCGGCCCGGGACAGCCGCCGTCATCAGTGACACCGCGAGCGACCCGGTGCGAACGATGGGGCACGAACTGGGGCACGCCATGGGCATCTGCCGGACCGAAGGCGTTCCACGGGACGGGTCCTGTGCACCGGCGCTGAAAGACCAGAACTATCATATCTCCCTGCCCGGACCGTTCTGCCTGAACGATGTCAGTAACTCCGGTGACCGTGACATCATGAACTACTGTAAGAACAGGGATGACCGGTACTGGGGCGATCCGCGCGTCGGCGGCAGCCCGGACAACCCGGACCTCCCGTACGGCGTCGTCGACAGCTGGATGCAGCACTATATCGAGGGCGCGGAACCACCGGGTGACCGCGGGTTCGAGGTGTTCGGCCGCGAGATACTGTATGAATCCGTATTGGAAAAGATATACGAGTTTGCCGGCGGAATACCGGGGAAGGCGCTGGATGAAGGGATCAAGGCCATCAACGAGAACGGTGACCGGATCGGCGACACCATCGACACGATACAGGACGGGATCGACAATCTGAACCCGTTCGGTGACGATGACGGGGATACCGGTGAGGACGAGGATGGCGGGATCATCGATACCATCTCAGGGGTGTTCGGATGACCGAGAATCGTCATTTTGTGCGGTATGGCGGTGACAGAACCTGTGTATCCGGAAGCCGTGGCACACAGGCGGCCCGTCATGCTGGACGGATCGCTGTGATTTCGGTGCTCGCCGTACTGTGCAGTGTATCACCAGTCGTTGCATCCGGGAACGGCACCGTGTTCACAGCAACAGTTGACGTGTACAGCAACGGGACGGTGACGCTGGACGGTATCGATCTGGTGAATGGCACCCCGACGACGCGCGTGATGGATACGCCACCGGAGAACGTCCTTGATCTGGAAACACAGGGTGTCTGGGAGCAGCCGCACCACCTCGTGCTCAGCGATGGATACCGTGTCCTTGCATCCCAGCCAGTGACGTTCCGGTTCCCGGACTGGAACTCCTACACGGGTGATGATGAGGAACTGATCGAACAGCAGCGCGTGTTCCGTCGCCTCCCCTACCATGACGATGCACGATACCTTCACCTGGTACGTGACAGG
>CAZCWR010000036.1:0-7151 GCA_964502455.1 uncultured archaeon
GCGTGTTCTCCGCCGCCAGAGGGGGGATAGAAGTACTCGGAGGAGAAGAGGAGGTTCATATGAGGTTATTGGGGATGGATGCTTAAATTCGCTATGAGATGCGGCAGTTTACTGTAGGAATTAGGTATATTATAAACTTCGATTTGGAACATGACTATATGACATTGGGTGTACCGGATACCGTTTCCAAGATGGGGCGGAAAGCTATGTCCTATTCTCCTCTGATAGAGTGGTTTCTGGTGTCATCGTATCATCTCTATCTGAGGACGTATCTCTATGTGATGCGTAATTTGCGGCTATGGGCGTATGACGCAGACTTGGACCTATATAATCTTATATGGGTAGATCCGGAGGATATACGATACGGAATTAAGGACGGTCCGCCGTTCAATAGGTCGGTATACCTAGAACCGGTTAAGGAAGGTAACTGGGACCGGGATACTTGGTTATTTTCTGAATCAGTGATTTATCAGTCTCTTAAAGCGCATTTTACTGAAGAGGTTCCGTGGGAAGATACCGAACTGTATGACCGTGCATTGAGACAGTTAGAAAATGGAAATCATTGTTGGGGGTGCGACTCTATTACAGAATTCCATGAACGCTGTGAACAGCTAGAAGAGTTGTATGAAGCGGTTAGGTCGGATGGATATAAAACACAGCGGGAACTAGAAGAGTCCAGCGATCCGATTTCACGCAAGTCAAGATATATTGAGCTAGACTTACAGGAACTAAACGAGGTACAGGTGCATATTGGGCGGTCTGGTGAAATACTGTTTAAGGATGGTGCTCACCGTCTTTCCATTGCAAAGTTGCTAGGTGTAGAAGAGGTCCCGGTCTGTGTTATTGTTCGTCATAAGAAATGGCAAGAGATTAGGGAAACCGCAGTAAACTACCCAGATCAAATCTCCTCGGAACATATTTCCCATCCGGATATACAAAATCTTATTGCAAAACCAACAGGCTAATTAAATGTAAAGAGTATCTTGTACTATGCGAGAAAAACTTGGACGTGCTCTGGAACAACCTAAATTTGTTCCGAAGTATATAATAGACAGATTCAGTAAATCGGTTCGCTTGCTCAGAAAGGGAAGATATGGAGAAGCAGCAGTATTCATCGTTGATGGATTTGTTGACAGAGATGTGTATGGCGACTACATTAAAAGCCACCATGGCCGTATAGTGCATCGAAATGTTCTGGGGAGTGAGATGGCGTTAGATGTTAATGATGAGAATATTGGTCGTCTTCTAATGGTCGCAGGTATCCGTGAGAAAACGCCAACGCGGATATTTCGTTCCTTGATACAGCACCTTGATCGTGAAGAGAGTATTATCTTGGATATTGGAGCGAATATTGGGTATTATGCGTTACAGGAAGCAGATTTACTTCCTGAAGCACAGATTCATGCCTTTGAGCCGCATCCAGAAAATGTTGAATTACTGCAGCGGAGTGTGGATTTAAATGGTTATTTGAATGTAGAGATTCAGGCCTGTGCAGTAGGTGAGGAAAACGGAGAAGCAGAGTTAGCAGTAGCCGATCAACCTAATCTGCACTCTATAGCTGAAGATGCAATAGAGGAGGATAATACGATATCTGTTCCTATGACCACCGTCGATTCATTTTTAGAGGAGAAGGAATATGAGAATGAAACGTATGTTGTACGGATAGATGTTGAGGGGCATGAATCAAGTGTTTTTGAAGGTATGAAAAACACTTTAAGGTCTAATGATGAAATACTCCTGTTCTTGGAACTACATGGAACCTTGAAACGGAAGGAACGGGAAGAAATGATGAACCTTCTGACCGAAAGTAATTTTCATGTTGTTTATACCGGTATTGATCAAGGGGGAAAATCCAGTGAATCAGTCTCATTTGATGATATAGCTGCTCGTGGAGACGTTATATATTTGATTGCTCAGAAAGGATTGGATCATTTGGAATCGGTGGATATAGAGTGAAGGCAACAGTAACCGGCGACGCGGACTTCATTGGCGACATCTCGTGGAGCAGCTCCCCGATAATGGTCATGACGTAACAGTGATTGACAACCTCTCATCTGGCAGTAAGGAGTACGTACCGGACGCTGTAACATTCGTTGAGGGAGATATCGAGGGTGCAGCGTTGGTCGAAGAACATGTGAAGGGTGATGTCGTGTTCCATCTGGCGGCGAATCAGATGCTGCTAGGTATCAAGAAGCTTCAGGCACAGGGCTGGTCGCCGAGTATGGGATCGGAGGAAGCAGTGCGGCAAACGACAGCGGAACTCGTCAACACACTTGATTGAACACGTCCATGTACCGTTCCGCGACCCGGTTCCAGTCGTATTCTTCGAGGAACGCGAAGTCACAGTCCTGCTCAATGAACGCCGGGATATCATTCATATCCGTCTCCTCTAGCAGGCAGTAATGCTGATTTTTCTCCGCGACTTCCACATTTGCTGCTTCTGTTGTAATGACGGGTGTATGCGTGGCGAGTGCTTCCAGCACGACGAGCGGGTGGCCCTCGTACCGGGTGGGGAACAGGAACGCGTCCGACGCGTTGTAGAAGTGCGGAAGGTGCTCCTCCGGGACGTGGCCGAGGAACGTGATTCGATCCGTGTCCTTGCCGTCTGTCCCGGCGACCAGTAACGTATAATCGTCCAATTCCGCCATCAGCGCCTCGGCGCGATCGAAGCCTTTCCGATCGCTGGTGGCGCCGATCCAGCTCAAATACGTTGTATCTGCATCAAGGTCAAGAACATCCTTTGCCTCGTCCTGTGGAATCGGCCGGTAGTGAGCCGTATCCACGCCATTATGAATGACCGTGATGTTCTCTTCGGAAATGCCGTAGTGGTCGATGAGTTCCTGTTTCACCTGGCGGGAGCAGGCGATACACTGGTCTGCCGCCCTGCCGCCCCACTGCTCGAACTTGGTCAGCGGATTCCAGATCGGGATACGGCGGTACCGGTTGCGTACCTGCTCCAGTCCAGCATACGTACCGTGGTACGTCATCACGAACGGCGTGTCATCGGAGAACAGTGCGCGGCGGATCGCCATGCCCATGCCGTTCTGTCCGTGCCCGTGCACGAGATCCGTATCTTCGTCGGACAGTGCAGATGCAAGTTTCGTGTTGTAGATAACATGCCCTGGGAGATGCGGGAGCCAGTCATTGACGGGACGCAGCCGACCAAACTCGGTTTCATCGTGCTCCGTGCCACGGTAGAACAGGGTGATGTCGTGCTCTGCGCTGAACCGTTTCGACAGTTCGCGGACCACTGTCTCCAGCCCGCCGAACCCACGGGGATCGTACGTCGAGATCTCTGCGATTTCCATTATATCACCGGGACGCGGTACTGAACCGCGCCGTTCCATAGTGCATACCGTTTCGCTACCATCGCCAGGGGTACCATGACGAACAGTAGGAGTAAATCCTTTGGACAGATGTCCAGGTTGCGTTTCGCGGATTCCCGCTGCAGGTACATCCCTTCCGCGGCCACCAGCAGGGACGGCACCGTCAGGTACGCGTACGGCAGGAACAGTGCCAGCGCCAGTACGCCGAGATAGGCAAGTTCCTTCGGATACAGTACCGGCCCGGCTGTGGACACGTTGTCATCGAAATGCTCGTGGTCCCGGTATTCTTTGTAAAACAGGGGTTCGTACAGGAACCGGAGGCGTTCCGTGACGAACTGTTTGGGTGAGAACCGGCCGCTGTGATGCTCGACTTCTGCCTCTTCTGCAAACCCGTAGGTAAATCCGTGGTCCAGCGCGTCGAGACCGAAGGATGTATCGTTCCGCAGGCTGATGAACCGCTCATCGAACTCAGATTTCTCCCATACTGCTTTCCGGAACGCCAGTCCCGCGCCCAGGAACCGGTGCGCCTTCCCGTCGTTTTCCACGGTGCGGTCCATCGGACAGGCCTTGCCTTCATTGTGGTATGTGACCTTGGATTCGACCACATCGTACTCGGTGAGCGTGTCTGACAGGTGAGAAAGCCAGCCCGGTGTGGCCTGGCAGTCTCCGTCCAGCAACACGACGGCCTCACCGTCTGCGAGTTTTGCGCCGATGTTCCGGCTCCCGTTCAGGCCGACAGGGTTCTCCGGCCGCTCGTCCTCATGCACGTACCGCACGTCGTGATCGTCACAGTACGACGCCAGTTCATCGCGATGTGTGCCTGTTGACCCATCCACCACGATGACCTCGAACTCATCGTAATCCTGTGCCAGCACGGAGTCTATCGCATCGAATACTTCTGAATCGTTCATCGTGGGGATGACAACGGAGATTTTCACGGTGTATGCGCCTCCACGGTTTCATCGAACCGCTCGATAAAGGTATCCCAGCTGTACTGTTTAACAGTTTCCCGTCCGCTGTGTCCCAGTTCTTTCGCCCGGTCCTCGTCCGATGATAGCGTCTGCATCGCATCAGCAATCTCCCCTGCGTCTGCACCCACAAGGAATCCGTGCTCGCCATCATGCAGGACATCCGTGTAGCCGCCCTCGTCCACCGCGATCACCGGTTTCCCGGCGGCCATCCCTTCCAGTGGCACGATCCCCCAGTCCTCGTTCTTCGCCAGGAACAGCACGCCGTACGCGTTCTCATACAGTTCCTGCCACTTCTCACCGGAGACATCAATATGGAACTCCACGTTTTCTCCGGCCTGCTCCCGCAGCTCGTCGATATAGTCCTGTTCCTGTCCTGACCCGGCCAGTACTAGTGTGAATCCGTCGAGGTCCGCTTCCTTAAATGCTTGTATCGCTAGATCCTGCCGCTTATACCGGCGGAACCGGCTCGGATACAGGAAATACGGCTCGAAATCGCCGGGGTCGAACTCGTCCACATCAACGCCGGGGTTGACCACAATTACATTCTCGTTGTGTGCCAGTTCCTTGAACAGGATGCGCTCCTTCGTCAACGCGCTGTTCGCCATCACATGGTCGAAATGCTTCCACGCCCACTGTTCCAAGATATCATACCCCATCACGCCAAAATCGATGAACGGCTGCTTCCATATCGGCACTTCCTGCCGGTACGTCTCCGTGAACTCCGGGATCGCCACCCGCAGCGGTGTATGACAGTAACAGATCACCGGTATGTCATGGTTCCGGATCGCTGCCAGCGATCCCAGTCCGGCCTCCGAAACGACCAGTGCATCGTGCTCCTCCAGTGGGATGTTCACTGTCAGTGACCCCAGACCAAATCGGAGTGCCTTGTCCATTATTCCTTTTGGTGGCCGGTTCGACCCCAGTACCTGTACGTCCTGGTCTGCAAACCCGGCAAACGTGTTCTCCTCATCGTAAAACAGAGTGTACAGCGTCACATCGTGCGTGGATTGTTCCAGCACTTCCAGCAGCAGCTTTTCCGCGCCGCCCTTACTCTTGATCCAGGGGTGGTACAGTGCGAGGTTCATGGGTCTGATAGGAGGTTAAATCGTAGGGTTTCCGCCGGTAGACGATATAGGGGGCCGGATAGCTTTTAATCTGTCGACCTGCTAACGTTTTCGCTGTCGGGTGGTAACGGAACCTGTTCGATATCCTTAAAAATATTTTATTATGAAGAAGGTAATCGTCTATGGGTATTGGGGAAGGGGAGACAGTAATACGCGTGACACTGCTATTGGTATTAGTACTCCTGTTTCCGGGTGCTGTCGCCGGTCAGGAGTGGAACGATAGCTGGACGCACAAGAAACAGATCGCCATTACAGAACAGGCCGACCGCAACCTGTCCTTCTACCCGGTCGTTGCAGAAAACATCGATATCGGCAACGCGTCCTGGGAATCAATCCGCATCATCGACGAATCAACGATGAAGCCAATTGCATTCGGTCTGAACCGTACAAACGGTACGGTCGATGTCGCGTTCAAACTGAACCTGTCAGCATCCGCTGCTAGAAACGATATGTACATCTACTACGGGAACCCAGATGCCGATCCGGCAAACGTGTCATGGGTGAAGGCACGGTATAACTTCTATGACGACTTTGAGTACAGTGATCCACTAAATCAGGGGTGGGAACAGTACAATTCATGTAACAGTATACAGTCAGAAGAGGGTACGCTGGTAATTGATTCAGGTGGGTTTAACGCATGTGAGATTTACCGTGAGGTTCCAGAGGTGGGGCCAACAGCAATGGGGAAGTTGAATGGTTATGTTGCTAAAGAGAACAACGGAGGTAAGGATCGTTTTAATTTCTTCATCAAGGCAACATTGGATCTGTCAGAAAATTATCAAACACGATGGGATCGCGACAGTGATCCGCTCAACCTCTTGTTTGCGAGGAATGGTGATGAAACACAGCACCATGAAGTAAACAGATATCCGAGTAATACGTTCCGGACCATGTTCTTAGGTTATAACGGGACGCACCAGTTCGCTGGCCTTGACGATGATCGTTTTCTCACTACTAATGTTACCGAAGTCAACGGAAGACGGATCTATATTGGAGCAGGGTCGGCAGTCGTCGAAGCCAACTGGATATCCTACCGCAACTACGTTGAACCGGAGCCGGCTGTGATGGTTGGAGTGGAGGAGTCGGTGGGGCGGGAGAATGTGTCTGGCGGTGCGGTATCGCCGGCTGATGTGTTGGTGGTGACGGCGGAAGCGGGGGTGGCGCTCCCCGTATCGCTTGGGGTGGAGGCGGTGCAGGTGTCGGAGGGTACGCAGCTTGCTCCTGTGCTGACACGGGGGAAGATGGTGTTCGAACTGGGATCGGATGTGACGGTGTACCCGACGGTGTCGCGGGAAGAACTGTTACGGCGGGTGGACACGCCGGACGTGCGTGATATTGGCTGTCCGCGGGATAAACAGGTGCGTGCTTATTTGTCGATGGTAGCATCGGTGAACGCCAGTGCCGTGGTGTGCCGTACCGGCGAGTATGAGACGATTGACTGGAGTGCCGTGGCGTTGCAGGAACAGTATGTGGAGAAGATGCAGGCGCAGAATACGGAGATCAATCATATTATGCTGTCGTCTGAGGCGTTGGCGCCGGTGGCTGCGGCGATTGCGGCGGATCAGGGTGCATTGTTGCAGACGGTAAACGTTTCCGGATATAATTATACGGATGCGGAGAACGTGTCAGAGCGGAATGCGGAAAACGGTGTGCCACAGGTCCGTATGGCGATTGATAACGCGGCCGCGTTGCTGGCAGATCGGGGTATGTACCGTTCGGGGGCAGCGCAG
>CAZCWR010000036.1:7161-12036 GCA_964502455.1 uncultured archaeon
ATGGGCTGTACCTGTCATTGATTGACGTTCCCGGCGTGCTGCAACGGGATCCAGTGGATCAGGCGGAGTGGCGTCTGTCCGATGAGCGGGACGGCACGTACTTCCTGTCAGACCTCGCGTACACGGATTTGAATGGTGATGACACGCTGGACGTGGCGGTGGGACGGTACCCGGCGAATCCGGTGCTGGCGTCGCAGCTGTATGTACGAAGCAAGTACTATCCGGACAATAAGCAGGCACTGGTGGCCTCGCAGTACCTGCATGCGAACTGGCCGGTGATCCTGGCGAATATCGGTGGCGGGATGTGGGCCGGGAAGTCGATGGAGCACATCCTGTCTGAGCGCGGGTATGATGTGGAACGGTCCGTGGAGTACCGGGCGGATCCGGCCGCGTTCCTGGAGAGTCTGACACCGGCGAACATACAGGCAGTGCTGGACGATTCCGCGGAGACGGGGGATAAGCTGGGTGCGGTGCTGGGTGACAGTGTCGGTAGCGCTGTGTCCACCGCACTGGTATATGTGAAAATGCTGAACTACGTGGAGCAGGGGCTGGAGAACTACTTGGAGTTTAACTGGGCGACGTTCGGGGTTGACGTGGAGCGGGCGAGTGGCCGGTTGGATGGACTGAATATGTCTGATCCGGACTACCTTCTTGATGTAACGGAGGACGCGGTCACACAGGCGAAGCAGGAGGATGGCCTGAAGGACAGTATTGTGGCTGTTCTCAAGGAGGAGGGAGTGCAGGAACTGATCGCGGAGGTGGTGTATGCGTTCCTGTGGCCGGACCGGTACGACGAGATGACCGAGGCAGATCTGCGGCAGAAAATCCCGGACAGCAGTATCGTCCACTACACCGGTGTCGGCAACGGGTCTGCATGGCACCTTCCCAACGAATTTGACTACTATACACCGTTTGAGAAGGTGAAGACCGGTCGGTACAACGGTACTAACAACGTGATGGCTCAAAATGTTCCGCGGAATACCGCACGGATCGTATATGACAACTCGGATCTGGCCGCACAGCACGATCCGTCCCGGCAGCAGCTGTGGCATGGCTTCCTGGCACAGGGCAGCGCCTCGTTCGTCGGTACTACGTCCGTAAACTATGCGCCGTACGCGTCCGAGATTGATACCCGGTTCTTCAAACATGGGTACACGACGGGCGAAAGCATGCGGCGGGCGGTCAACGCGTTTGCTGAGGATCGGCTGACGTGGGATCCGTTCAACGCGGTGGCCCGGGACGGCGTCAAGGCCAAGATACTGCGGTCCTTCCGGCTGTACGGTAATCCCGCGATGTACAAGGACCCGGTCATCGAAGACGATATCTACACGCTCTCGACGGACTGTGATGGTCGGAACTGTACCCTGACCGTGGACATCGACCTCGAATACACGGTAGAACGCGTGAACGGCAGTAACAGAATTTCCGTGGAGTCCAACGGTCAGCTGCTAGAGGCGTTTAGGCCGATGGTCCCGCTCATCAAGGCGAAGCACATGCTACCGTCCGGGACCGCGGTCCACGGCCACGACCTGACACTGGCGGAACGGACAGTAGAGAACGTGACCGTGCCCCGGACCAAGCCGCTGTCCCACGGTGGTGCCCGGTTAAATCGGAGCAGTATGAATACGTCAATGGACTGGTTCCCAGAGAACAGTTCGCGCCTCGCTCTCGAGGAACTGCACGACGGACGACTGGAGGTCCTTCTGGTACAGGCCGCGTACCGGTACAACGAGACGTCACGGGAAGCGAGGGTATACGAGAATGCGACGTTGACGGTGAACTACTCCGCACCGTTCCAGCTGTCGGTGAACACGGCAGACGGGATGGCAGGTCGGGAACAGTCCGTCAGCGTCCGCCTGACAAACCAGGTGGACCGGGACGTGAACGGCACCGTCCTGCTGCGGATTGGGAATGCGACCTCGTACGCCACGAAGGAGATCCGGCGGAACTTCACTCGTGAGGCGACCACTATCGTAACCACGTCGTTCACACCACCCACGCCGGGCAAGTACGGTATCGAGGCATATTTCATCGGAGCGGGACAGGTACTCGGTCCGCGTGAGGCCACGTTCCACGCCGACAACCTCACCGCTCTCCGGCAACACCTCGCAATCAACGAGGTCCTGCCGGCACCCGCTGGTGGTGCTGACGAATACGTCGAGCTATACAACCCGACGGATCGACCGCTGTCACTGGCGCAACTGGAGATGTCTGAGCAGCACGATCGTACGTACGATATCGGAGGTAGTGTGCCAGCGGAGGGGTACCGTGTGTTCACCTCACGTAGCATGCTGAATCGGGATGGCGATGCACTGACGCTGGACTACTGTCCGCCGCAGGAGACGGTCGATGCGTTCACGTACGATACGGACAGCAAGGGCGTTATGTGGTGGTACGAGGACGGCGCGTTCCATGAAGCGGAACCGACACTGGACTATAATCACACGTTCGGCGGGGAGGATATGCGGATTGTCGCCGTACTGCCCGGAAGTGATACGGACTGGAACGGGACGGACACGGAAGAATTCGTCACCGTCTACAACCCGACGGATCACATCATCGATCTGGACGCGTACACGCTGACTGACCGCCTCGGTACAGAGATTCCGTCTGTCGGCGCGTTTGACGGGGTGATTGCACCGAACGCAACAGTGACCGTATTCTCACATCACACGCTGCGGGATAGCGGGGACGCCGTGCGGCTGGTACGCGACAATGCCTGCATGCAGGTTGACCAGCTGGCATACACGGACGCGGATGAGAACGTGTCCATCGGCCGGTTACCGGACGGTGCAGACAACATTCGACGTATGCGGCCGACGCCTGGCACATCGAACTGGGAGCCGGTCCCGGGCCGTGTGGCCGAACAGATTGTGTTAAACGAGATCTATCCCGCTGGGCAGGATGAACAGGAGTTTATCGAGCTCGATGGAATCGATGATTCCACTCGATCGAGTAAACTCCCTGAGTTTATCGAGTTGTACAACCCGACGCTTCACCCTATCGACCTGTTTGGATTCACGTTACAGGACGCTGCAGATAATACCGTGGGGCTGGACGCCACGCTACCAGCGAAGGGATACGCCGTGATGACACCACCGCCGCTCAACAGCGACGGAGATACGGTCGAACTCCTGTTTGATGAGACACGTATTGACGTGTTCACGTACGATGATCGGGAAGACGGCATGGCGTTCGCCCGGAGCCCGGACAGGACCGGTGACTTTGAATTGCTGGAGCCGACACCAGGCGCACAGAACCCAGTCATCGAGGAGCGAATCGTGGAGAAAGAGGTCGAAGTATTGCCGGACGATATTCCAACGGGGCTGGTGACTGCGGTGGACCGGACACGGCGTAATCCGGCAGGGAATGACAGTACTGATACGCAAGATACCGTTGATAACACAAACGATCCGATAACTGTACCATCTATGGTGTACGCGGGTGTTCCGTTCGATGTCCGGGTACAGGTACCGGATACGGAGCGGTACGATGCGGTATACTCGTACGCGTACGACGGCAACCAGCCGATTACGAAGAGCATGGATGGGAAAAAGTCCTGGACTGCGAATCGGCGGGCTGTGAACCAGTCGGTGGTAAATCTCACCAGCATCATCCGTGAGAACGTTACCGGGACCTACCCGTACCGGGTTAAACTGGTCGGAGACGATGATGACGAGGAAGCATACACGACACAGATCAACGTCACCACGCCACCGAATATTACAGTCACGGTCAACGTGACAGATGGCGCAACGACGGTAAACGTGTCAGCACCGTGTGACGTCTGCCGCGCCGTGATAACGCCGCCAGCATCCGATAATGTCACCGTGGCGTTGAACGCGTCGAACGTGACGCTAGACTGGATTCCCGGGACGCATAACGTGGCGCTCATGCAGGAAGATCATGTATTGCGTACCACGACATTCGATGTTCCGGCTGCTTACGAAGTACAGGATGAATTCCGTGGCAGCAGTGATCAGGAGAACAGACGTGGAAGGCCGGGACGTGCCACAGACATGCCCACACGGCCAGGGCCGACCGGAGTGGTCAGCAGTGACGTATCGGACAGGGTCACGTCCTGGATCGGGGGTATCGTTGATCTGCTCGTATTCTGGCGGTAGCCTGTAAATGATGGTTTTTACAGCGATTCGACGAACAAGACGGTTTCGATGTCCGTAGTGTACTGTCCGTCGTCCGCGTGCTATGATTCGCGCCGGTCGTACACACGTTTTCCGATGCGGTACATGAGGAAGAATGGTGCTGCGATGACTGCCAGGTAGATCAGTGCCTGGATTGTCCGGAAGAACAGGACCACGGCCTGTGTCACGGTGCCAAGCATGATGTTGACAACGTCGTTGATCATGTCCTGGACGTTGCTCATGAGCCGGTTCTTCAGATTGTCCGGCCAGATGTCGACGCGTTTCTGCTCGCGGAGCGTGATGTGGACGGTGGCTTCCTCGCCACGGCGCTGCTTGTCCTCCAGTTGCTGTTCGTACCGCCGCTGCTTTTCTTTCACCTCCAGTTCCTTTTCCGTGAGCGTCATCAGAAGATTGATCTTTTTCTCACTCGTATTCATATCCTCGATTCGCTGCCGCACCCGCTCGTACTCCGCCAGCGTACTGTTCAGGATCCGCAGCTCATCCAACTCCTGCTGTGTCTGCACCCGGTAGTTCCGGACGTTAAATGAATCGACCTCGTGCTGGTCGCGGATCGTATCGGTGAACGCACCGAACTCTGCATCAGGGACACGCACCGTCATATCAACCGTCCGGTACATGGTAGACTCACGTGTCCGGCTCTCCTCCACGTACCCGGCATGCTGGTCGGCAAGGAATTCGATAGCATCTTCATCGCTATTCACATCGTCAGAAT
>CAZCWR010000037.1:0-12015 GCA_964502455.1 uncultured archaeon
ATCGCCTCATAGTCCGAATTGTTTAGAAAGGGAATCTCTTTGAGTTCAAGTGGCTGGTCTTGGTCGAGATTGACTGTGCCCACGTACTGTGGCTGCGAAGCATCGGGGTCATCATAGAGAACGCCAAACCTGCTATCGCTAAACGCTGCGACAGCTACAGAAGTTTCATTGTTCTCGGTGCCAAACATATCCACCCTTAGTTGTGTTACCGTGTGTCATGGTTGATCACGTATCTCTGGGTATATGACCGAACACTTAAATACTCATAGGTTATGTATAACTTATGGAATGTGGCAGTACGGCTACGCAGACGGGGAGTGACAGAAGTGCGGAGAAGGGGTCAGGGGTATTGCCAGCTGCAGCGCTGGATTGCAGCAATCATAAGATAGGACTGAAAAAGCAGACTACAGACGCGAGACCCAAAAACATCCACCCTTTGTTGGAAGGGCATCGGTATCGCTGTATCGTGTCATTGTACCACAGATATATGTGCACAACAATTAAAAATAGGCGGTGTGGTGCACGGCCACGGTTGCAGGATTTAAAAAGCTGTGATGTGCTGTTCCTGTACGTATGGCAGCGGACAGTGAGCAATTCGCCGACGAACTGGATCAGCATCTGGTGCGAAACGGGTTTATCTGGGGGCCGGAACCGGAGATCTACAACGGGTTGTCCGGGTTCTACACGTACGGCCCGATGGGCAAATTGTTGAAGAATAAGCTTGAGGAGGAGATGCGGGACGTGTTCAAGCAGCACATGTTCTCCGAGGTCGAGGCACCGATCATCATGCCGCGCCAGGTCTGGAAGGCATCCGGCCACCTGGACACGTTCGTGGACCCGATGATCATCTGTTCCCAGTGCGAGGGCAGTTTCCGCGCGGACAAGCTGGTCGAGGAGCAGTACGAGGTCGTGGCGGACGGTATGTCGGACGAGGACCTGCTCACGTTCATCGCTGATAAGGACATGAAGTGTCCGGCGTGCGGTGGCACGTTCGAGATGGAGATCCATGACTATAACCTGATGATGCAGACCGAGGTCGGCGGCAGTGAAGCATATAACCGGCCGGAGACCGCGACGACCACGTACCTGCCGTTCAAGCGGTACTGGCGGTTTTTCCGGAAGCAGCTGCCGATCAAGGTGTTCCAGATCGGGAAGGCGTTCCGCAACGAGATCTCGCCGCGGCAGCATGTTTTGAGAGGGAGAGAGTTCACACAGGCAGAAGGCCAGATCTTTGTCACGGAAGAGATGAAGCACGACTGGGACGAGTACGACGACATAAAGGATGAGAAGCTGCCGCTGTGGACCGCTGAGGGCCAGGATCGCGGGAAGAGCCCAGAATGGGTGACGCTGGAAGAAGCGGTGGAGAACGATATCGTGACGAGTGAGGCGTATGCGTGGTGTCTGTATGTGGCGTTCGACCTGTTCACGAGTGCGGGTATCCCGGAGGGCCGGATTCGGTACCGGGAGCACCAGGAGGATGAGATGGCGCACTACGCCCGTGACGCGTGGGATCTCGAGATCGAGCTGAACAGTTTCGGCTGGACGGAATGCTGTGGTGTGCATGACCGCGGTGACTACGACCTGTCCCAGCACTCGGAGCATTCGCCGGAGGACCTGACGTTCAAGGACAACCACGGCAACGAGGTGATGCCGCATATCCTGGAGATCGCGTTCGGGACGGACCGGCCGACGTTTGCCGTACTGGACCTGTTCTACGATCCGGAGGAGGACCAGCTGGATATCCCGAAGCATATCGCGCCGCTGGACGTGGCCGTGTTCCCGTTGATGACGAAGGACGACCTGCCGGAGACGGCGCGGCAGATCTACCGGCAGCTGCACGATGCCCGATTCGACGTGGAGTACGACGACTCCGGGTCGATCGGGAAGCGGTACGCGCGGAACGATGCGAAAGGGACCGCGCTCTGTGTTACCGTGGATTTCGATACGCTGGAGGATGACACGGTCACGATCCGGGACCGGAATACGGGAGACCAGGTCCGTGTCCGCATGGCGGAGCTTGAGGACAGGATTGAGGAGTACCTGTACGGTGGTACAGCATTTTCCGACCTGGGTGAACTGGTGGAATAACCGGTACCCTCAAAAGGCCCCGCCGGCAACGCATGGACAGGGCGTGTACCCGGGAAAAACCCATACAGTATCAGTGATAGACAGTATACCGAGGATGGATCATGGCAGAATGTTCTAAATGTGGCGACCAGACGTCGATGCCGTTCACCTGCAAGTTCTGCGAACAGCCGTACTGCTCCACGCACCGGCTTCCGGAGAACCATGACTGTGACGGGCTGGAGAACTACAAGGAGCAGTCCCACGACGAGGGCAAGATCGGGTACGACGCCATCAAAGAAAATAATCGCGAGGTCGAGGTGGAGACACGGAACACCGGCCGGTCGTTCTCGCTGCCGTCACTGGGGAACGTGCTTCCGCGTAATATCCCGGTAACGTTCGTGCTGATCGGTATCATGTTTTTCACATACGTCCTGCAGGTGTCGATTCCCTGGTTCTCGGAGTTTTTCAGTCTGGACGCGCATCGGGTTGTCCAGGATTTCGAGGTCTGGCGGATCGTCAGCTCCATGTTCCTTCATGGCAGATTCGGCCACCTGCTCGTGAACTCGGTTGTCCTCTTTTCATTTGGACCGATGGCGGAACGGATGCTGGGGACGAAGCGGTTTCTGGCGGTGCTGTTTGCCGCGGGTATTACCTCCTCTATCGGGTTCACAGCCTGGTCGATACTGATCCAGAATACGGTGCCGGCAGTCGGGTTCTCCGGTGCGTTGTATGGCATGGTCACGCTGTTGGCGGTTCTCCGTCCTGAAATTCGGGTTCTCCTATTTTTCTTCCTCCCGCTTAGTATCCGATCCGCGCTGGCAGTTCTCGTAGTTGCCGATACGGTCAATCTCGTCACACAGCTGATCGGAATGCCGTTGCCGCTGCTCAGTCTGTTCGCCAGCGCCGGCCACCTGTCCGGATTCTTAGCAGGGCTTTTCCTTGCACATCGCTGGAAGGACAGGTTTGGCGGGAGGTCACGCCGCATGATGCAGATTGGCACTCCATTCGGACGACGTGTCCGCCGGTTCTAACTGTAGAATCTAGTAGATGCGTGTGGATTGCCACCGCTGGGATTCGCCGTCAACGCGTAACTGGTACAGCGCGGACCGCCGGTGCCGTGTCGTCGTATATGAATGGTTGAACGTGTCAGCACCGGAGAACGCAAGCCGGACATCGAACTGCTGTGGAACGCTATCGAACGTGAACGTGGAAGTGTGCTGGTCCGGGAGCTGTGCACGGGTCTGCGTCTCACTGTCCACCGTCACCGCCACGTCTTCAAGTGCGTCTCCCCGGCTGTTAGCGAACACAAGCGTCACGTTGTCGCTGTGCGGTGCCGGTACCACGACCAGTGCGTGCGCCGCAGATTGCAGACCGTGCGTGGTGAACATGTGGTTCTGGAACGCGAGGTACGATGCGACCCGACGCTCCATATGATGCACTGATCCATCCTCCGCAGTCACCGTGTTGAGCATGGCTGGGAACTCGTTTACTGACTGGTCGAACAGGTGTTTCGGCGTATCGGTATCCGGCGTGAACACGCCACCAACGTCAAACAGAGTGATCCCGGCCAGCATGGTGACGATAAGCAATGCACCGATCACGAAGAACTGGCCGCGCCGCCGCGTCACTGCCATGTCAACACCGTCACCTCCGTCGGATGGAAACTGCTGTTCACACCGGACACGGTGTAGGACGATGTGAACACGTTCGCCGTGGATGGCGGTGTTCCACTGCGCTCCCGGTCATAGATATCGATACTGTACCCGATCCGCGACGACCCTGCCACGTCAATCCGCAGCGTGTTCGTTCCGATGACCGTATACGGCGTGATATCGATGACTGCCTGTTCGCCTGTTACTGTCCCGGTATTGTTTACGATGTACGTGCCACTGATGCTTACGTTGGGCGCGGCCGCGTCCCGGTACCACAGTCGCAGCACCTGCCGCTCCGTAGCACCGGAAACCGTGAAATTCCGGGTGTGCGCTGTATTGAACGTGTGTTCGGCCGTGGTACTGTTCAGCGCAAGCAACGCGGTCGCCACCTGCTGACCGGGCAGATAGGTCTGGACCCGGTCCGTGATTCGGTCAAGGTCGACGGCAAGCGCAGACCCTCGGAGTTGACCGGCCGTATCAAGTGCCGTCAGTACGTGATGTGCCCGCTCCGTCAACGCACTGTCCTGTTCCGGGGCCGTCATTGGCGCCTGTGTCATGATCGCGATGAAGAACAGCAATATGAATGCGGCGATGAACGCTTCGATCACAGGTATAGAGCCCTGTCGTTCTGTCTTCCACTGTCCTGTGGTTGTGCCGTTCATACTCACCACACCCGGAACTGCATGTCTGTTATCGAGGCGTTTGCGTACCGTTCCACGACCGTGACTGGGAATGCATGCACCTGTACCGCGGTCTGTGGGATGTTCCAGCCCTTCTGGAATACATCGCCGACCGTGATATTGTATTCGGACCCGGTCAATCCCAGTGTGTTCCGCACGTCCTCGTAGGACCGCTGTTCAAACGCTGCTGCACGCTGCCGTGACACGCCCGTGACCGCGACCGGTACACCCACGGACACGTTGTACGGCGCGAGAAAGGTCTCTGCAACGGGCTGTGCTGCGGTGTGGTTCCCGTCATGCGCGTACAGCAACACGTCCCGCTCACCGTTATCGTCAGTGATATCGATCTGGACCTCGATCGGTGCTGAGGCCGTGTCGCGGGACACGTTGACATACATCCCGTCCGCCGCGATACCGAGGCCCTGCACGTCTGAGAAATCCACGAAATCAGTTGACCCGTTGAAAATAACGCCGTCATCGTTGAGATCGATTGTGTCATCGTCAGCCCCGACGTACAGCTCGGTGAAGTTTGTGGTCAGGTTGAACTGCCACTGCTGCTCACCGTTGAATGCCCGGTTGATCCGTATCTGGCCGGACCGGTCGAACATCCGGACCGTGGTATCATCATCTGTATAGGTGAACGTGGTCCGGACCGTGTCCGTGGCGATATCCGGTGTCCCGGAAACGTTGAGGGACGCAGCATCTTCAAGTAAGGATAGACTGCGGAACGTGATGTTGTCAAATCCTTGTTCATCCATGGTCACGTTCAGTCGCGGGTGCCAGCTGCTGTTCCCGCGCTGTACCAGGTCCGTATCGTACGTCCGGGCGTCCAGATTGGGGTCGGATGCGTGCACAAGATCGAGGCGTGTCCCGTCAGCGCTCACGTTGGTCACGACAACGGTCTCGTTGGCGGAAGTGTTGTGCTGTGCAGGAATCTCAGTGCCGTCCTGCATGACGAGCACGGAGTCCGGATTCGTATCAGGGGGGAGCGGGGTCGTGAGTTCCAGCGGGTGGTGTGGCACATCGTGCGGGCTGTGCACGGCGATGCGGGTGCGGTAGACGGTCCAGTCGGTCATGTCCTGGAACCGGTCGAGCGCGATGTCGGCGGCTGCCCCGGTTTGCCGGTCGAACCCGGTCTGGGCGTGGAGCGCGTCCTGGAACAGGAGGAACGTGGATGCAACCGCCATTACAAAGATGGCCATGCCGATGGCCATGCTCACACCGATGGCTGCCCCGGTCCTCTGTTGCATTGATGTACCCTCATTTAATGGTGACAGACACGTTTGCCTGTCCATCTGCCGCCCCGTGATTCTCCACAAGTAACTGGTGTGACCCCGGACTGATCGTATATCCTTGACCGGAGAGATGGATCGTATCATATGATAGCGCGGTTCGTACCGTTTTCTCCTCTGTCAATGCATGGCCGAAACTGGGGGTGGGATAGCCGAAGAACCGGTTCGATCCGTAGACCCCGCCGCGGATCAGGTCTTTCCGGTCCTGCACATCGTTGTGCGTCCCGGTGCTGAACGGCACGAGGAACGTCCCGCTGTCTGCCGCGGTTACGTTGAGTGCGTATCGGCTGCCTGCCGTTGCATCGTCATAGCCGACACGGCTGAATCCGGTACCGGCCACCACTCCGGCCATCAGACTGTTGCCCTCGCCGACGCCGTACCCGAAGTCGATGTCATCATCCGTGTACACCCCGGCGTCCCGCTGACTGCCGCCGATATACACGATATCGGAGTCGCGATCATCCACGACGAAATCCAGTCCGGTCGTCACCGTATCCGCCGCGGCCCGCACAGTGAGGAAGTCCGCCCCGTTCAACAACTGGTAGTCCGTATCGTACTGTCCTTCCGTGTCGGTCGAAACGTTGACCGTGACCATGCCGCGGCCGACCTGCCCGTATTCATCCACGGCTGTATGCCCTTGGCCGGCGCGTGTCTCAGCATCGCCGTTGATCTGCGTGTACAGCGAGCCGTTCAGCGTTTCGTCCTCGTTCTTGTTCCGCATATGGACCAGCATCTCACTGGTGTTCACGTAGTGCAGGTCGCCGCGCTGCAGGTACTGCCACCGGATTTCTTCGGGGGTCAGGGATCGGTTGTAGATGCGGACCTCGTCCAGCGTTGCGTTGATATGATCATCGGCTACACCGTTGCGGAACCCGCTGCCGATACCGACCTGCTGGTCGTTGATTTCTGGTTTACCGGGCGCTGTAATCGTGGCGTTTTCTCTGCCGTCCACGAACAGGGTAAACTTTCCGGTTGCATTGTTGTACTGCCCGGCGAGGTGAAGCCAGCGGTCTGTCGGGAGCGGCGCGTCTGTGGTCACACCGTGGTCTGTTCCATCCCGCTCCTCGAACGCTACCAGGCCGTAGCCCGTACGGTTCACACCGAGCAGGTAGTTGATATTCTCTCCCGGAGTTTCACTGCCGGATGTTCCTTTGGATACGATAACCGGATAGACTGCTGTATCAAAGGTATCCATATTAACCCAGGCTGTCAGTGTAAAGTTGACCAGGTCCATGTCAGCGGAATCTGTGACGTTGACGGTATCATCCGCTCCATCGAAGTCCAGCGCATCGTTATGCACACCGCCGGTCCGTGTCGGACCGTTCTCCAGCGTGCCGTCGTTCCCGTACCGGGACGAATCGTTCGCCCACGTCCCGTCACCGTCCATCCGCCAGTACCCGACCAGACCGGGATGGGTATCCGGATCAAATTCCTCTGGAACGTGCCGGATGCAGGCTTCAAGATGCTCGTTCTCCATTATATGGCATTCAACGCCGTTGACGGTCGTGTCCTCGACGATCACGTCGGTGTTGGCGCTGACCGTGACCGGGCCCATCTGCTGCCGGGCGTGCGTGGAGATCATATCGGTCTCGGTTTCGATCTCATAGTAGAACTGCTCCTGATCCGGGTCGAACCGGTACTGGCCGTCCTGGAACCGCAGGCCGATCGTCCGACTGCTGTACGTCCCGCCTGCGGCGACATCCCGGATAACGGCGTCGAGTTCGGTGAGGAACGTCACGCTGTTCTGGACGGAGGACGTTTCCTCCATGAGTGCTATCTGCGGCAGACCCACGTTCAACGCAATCCCGATCGCGGTCACGCCTATCGCCACAAAAAACACAAACGAAGTAAGTTCGGACACGCCGCGCCGCTGCATACCCAGAGATTGGCGAAGCTCCTACATAATACTTGTTCTTAAAGCCAGTGGGGAGGCAGAGAAAACGTGAGCCTACGGTGTAATCCGGTCAATCCGGTAATACGTGACCTCGTTCTCGGTGTCTACGATCCCCCAGAGCATGGTGGCGCGGATGTTCTGTGCGAGGCGGACGGCACGGCTCATCTCCTGGTAGGTGAACGTGTGGTTTTCCGGAACGGCGTGGACCACCCATTTCGTGTGCTCTTTCTGCGTCTTCGGGCCTTCCTTGTACGGGTTGACGCCGCGCGGGTAGACACGGAAATGTGTCCCGAACTTGAACCCGGATTTGAGGATGTATCCACGCTCTCGTAAGTCGCTGTAGACCGCGTATTTCTGTGGGAACTCGTCATCCACTGCAGTGAACCGGTCGAACAGTGCTTCCCGGGTCAGCTCCTCGTCTTCTTCTGTGACCACGAGTTCGTCGCGGTCCACGAGATGCAGCGCCTCGGACAGGGAGAGCTCGAGGTAGTCCTCAATCAGCTTCCCGTAGTACAGCTCGTCGTGCAGCTCTTCCTTGCCGTCCCAGACCCGTACCCGGTTCTGGAGGAGGTTGCCTTCGATGGGCGTGTCATCCGCGGTGTCCGCCATAGTCCTGTTCACCGCAGCCGAGATTAATAAATCGTGGCACCTTCAGACCTGTCAGCGGATTATTTAAGACTTCGAGCGAACGGTAAAGGTATGTCGCTCGATCACATCTTCCGCGCGTATGATATCCGTGGCAAGGCAGAGGACGAACTGACACCGGACGTGATGGAACGGATCGGGTACGCGTTCGGCTCCAACCTGCTGTCCCGAAAGGTGGAGCGGGCAGTCCTCGGGCATGATGTCCGGACGTCCAGTCCGGAACTGGCGGATGCGTTCAAGCAGGGTGCCCGCAAGGCTGGTATCGACATCCTGGATGCGGGACTGGTGCCGTATGGCCCGGTACTGTTTAAGGGATGGCAGGACGGGATGCCGAGTGCGTTCATTACGGCATCCCACCTTGCGAAGGAGTGGAACGGTGTCAAGTTCGCGCATGCGAGCGGGATCGGGTATTCGGAGGAGGAGAATATGACGATCCGGGATCGGTTCTACAAGGGCGGCGACGTTTCTGACCGTATCGGTGAGGAACGGGCTGTGGACGTGATCGAACCGTACAAGAATCACCTGTACGCGAATATCGATATCGATACGAGTAATGTGGAGGTTATGATGGACTGTGGGAACGGCAGTGCCTGTATCGTGGCACCGGTCTTGTTCAACGAGATGGGTGTCGACGCCGAGGTCATCAACGGCTGGCCGGATGGGACGTTTCCCCGCCGCAAATCGGACGTGACCGAGGAATCGCTCTCGGAACTGTCGGTCCGGGTCCGTGACAGCGGCAGCGATGTTGGGATCGCGTACGATGGGGATGCGGACCGGGTGGCTGCGGTCGATGACCAGGGACGGTTCCTGAGCTCCGAGCAGCTGGCATCGGTCCTGCTCCATCACATCGCGGAGGAGGGACATGATGGGCCTGTCGTGGCGAACGTGGAGTGCTCCCGGATGATCGAGCACGTCGCCGAGCAGTATGACAAGGAGGTGGTCCGGGTCCGTGTCGGCCATACCTACCTGTTCAAGGCCATGCAGGAGCATGAAGCCTGTCTCGGGGTGGAGAAATCCGGGCATATGGGTGTCCCGCATATCCTGCCGCTGGATGACGGTATCGCCACCTCCCTGTACCTGGCGGAAGTTGTCTCAAAGATGGATGAGCCGTTGTCCATGCTGGTCGATGATCTGCCGGACTATTATCGTGGACGGATGTCGTACAACGTTCCGGAGGACCAGAAGTTCGAGGTCATGCAGGCGATCACGGAAACCGTCAGCCACCAATTCACCGATACAAATACACTTGACGGTGTCCGTGTGGAAGCAGATGAGGGGTGGGTGCTTATCCGTGCCTCGAACACCTCACCGAAGATCCGGATGACCGTTGAGGCCACGACCGCGGAAGCCTTCGATGATCTGGATCGCCGATTCAGCAACATCATCGACAGCATCTTCGACCAGTTCGGTGCTGATGTCGCGGAAAAACAGGAAGCGGCACAGGATGGAAGCGGCACACCGGCAGACGGGGGACAGAACGAGGAGCATCCGAACCAGTAACCCGGATATACTCGCCGTACCCCGGACTGCCAGTACAGGGGACAGTTACATCCAGTCCCCGTCCATGAACTGTTCGACTTCTTCGAACGCGGGCATGGATGGCTGCGCGCCCGGTGCTGTCACGGAGAGTGATGCAGCATGCACCGCATATCGTACTGACTCTTCCATGTCTATGCCCTGCGACAGGCAGCCGGCAAGGTAGCCGTTGAACGTATCCCCGGCACCCGTCGTATCCACCGGGTCAACGTCCGGGGACGACACATGGTACGTGTCCGTTTCGGTACTGACCGTGGCACCGTCCGCACCGGTCCGTATGACCGTACCGTCATAGTCATGAAGCGTGTCCGCAAGTACATCGTACTCCACTGTGTTCGGTGTCACGATGTCCACGCAGTCGTAGTCCAGCCACTGGTCCGCGCCGTCAGCCGGTGCCGGGTCGAACACCACGGATGGCTGCTCGCCCTGTGCCGCCACAGCGTCAAGCACGTCCGCGATGACGCTGTCAGGCGCGCCGTTATGTAGTAACAGGTAGTCCGCATCCGTCTTCCCGGCTGTTTCGTCCAGGTAATCCGTATCCGGCGCGGTGTCGGTGCTGCGGACAAATGATATCCGGTTCTCCCCGTCACCGTCCACGAACACGTGGCAGGTGCTTGGCTCCTTTGCATCCTCGTACGCCACGTCACTGATGTCCACGCCGTACGTCTCCAGACCGTCGAGCAGGCGGCCCTGTTCCGGGGCGGCCGTCCCGTACAGCGTGGTGTCCGCACCGCTCAATGCGGCGGCCACAGACTGGTTCGGGGAGCGCCCGCCGGGATACGTCTCCGTGCTCAACGCTGTTACGTACGCCGGTACGTCGTCGGTGACGATGCTTTCACTGGGTGCCGGAAACCAGTCCTCGTGTTCCCAGTCCTCCGCGTACCGGGCCACGTCCGGGTCATCGAGGTACACCACGGTGTCCTCTACGAGATCGCCGACCGCCGCCACGTCAGTGGTGTTGGTGTTGTTGTAGTTGAACAGTGTTTGTGCGAGTGCGTCGTAATCAGGGTGCTGTCCACAGCCTTCGCCAACCATCGTCCCGCATAGTGATGGGGCAGTGATGCATGTCAAGTACTGTAGCGTACTGGCTGTACCAAACCGAAATGAACGTGGTACAGCAGCAATACCACACAGCGTTCTATAATGAACGCTGTTCGAACAGCAATCTGTCCAGAATGCTGTGACACACACGGCCTTAAGGATTGCACCGTAAGGCAGGTGTATGGGGATGAATCCGGTGGAGGTTCTACAGGAACTGGATCTCACGGATTCTGAGACGACCGTATACATGACGCTGCTGCGGAATGGCGAGGACACGGCCTCCGCGATCGCGAAGCAGGCCGGGATCCACCGCCGCCTCGCGTACGACGTGATGGAGTCGCTGACGGAGAAAGGACTGGTCAGTTACGTGGACGAGGAGAACCGGCGGGTCTACAAGGCCACGAATCCGGAGCGGCTGCACGAACTGATCGAGGAGAAGCGCACAGATTTGCAGGAACTGGAGGCGCAGGTGGACGATATCCTGCCCGATTTGATGGCGCACTTCACCGCTGAGAAGGATGAGCGGGATGTGAAAGTGCTGCAGGGGAAGGAAGGGATCAAGCACCTGTTCAATGACGAGCTGCGGGAGGGCGAGACCATCTACCTCATCGGGTCGCCAGAGGAGTCCGAGGAGATCCTCAAGTATTTCCTGCCGTCATGGACGAAGAAGCGGCAGGAGAAGGATATCAAGATCAAGGGCGTGTTCGAGCACCGGATGCGCGGCATGGTCGGCGAACACGAACCGATCGACCACCGGTACCTGCCGGAGGAATACAAGTCAAGCGTGTCCATGGCGATCTACGGCGCCAAGGTCGGCATCATCTTCTGGATCGATACTCCGCTCGTCATCATGATCGATGACCAGGACGCCGCGGACAGTTTCATGAGCTACTTCGAACTGGTCTGGGCAAGCGCCGAAGAATGATAAAAAAGAAGGGGTGGCGGTCACTGCGTCTCGTTGTCACTCTGTTGTGCTGCCGGGTCCCGCAGTTGGGCGGTCGGGATCCGTACCGGGGTCCGCTCGGGCTGACCTTCCTCTGCGACTTCCGGGTGCTGCCGTTCACCGGTGTCGCCGGCCCAGGCGAACGCCCGGTTCTCATCATCTTGCCTCCACATAGCGGTCCACCGGTAGCAACACGGCTGGCATCCGTTAAAAACAATACCCAATATCATGCGCGACCGCCTACCGGAACTTGTTTAAGCGATGA
>CAZCWR010000038.1:0-11972 GCA_964502455.1 uncultured archaeon
GGAAGGTCCGGGAGAACGTGACAGTCAATGCCACGGTGAACGGGACGGGGGCGCCAGTGGACGCGGCAGAATACCGGATTGTGAATGATACGTGGTCCTCCGAATACCAGGATCTTACTGAGAACGGGTCACATCGTGTGGATACGTGGGATACGACTGGGGTTGCGGACGGCGCGTATACGCTGGAGTTCCAGGCGACCGATATGGCGGCGAATGTCAATGCATCGATGACGGTGTCAGTCACGGTCGATAATACGCCACCGGTCGTTACGCTGAAAGCGCCGAAGAACAGCACGTACGCCGGGGCCGTTGATCTGGCGGCATCCGTGTCAGATCCGCACCGTGATACGGTCTGGTACGACATCCGGAACGCGTCGAACCTGTCGCAGGTGGAGAATCGTGGAGAACTGCAGTGCAACGGTGACACGTGTACCGGGATATGGGATTCGTCGGCTGTGACGACCGGCGCGTTTCTGGTCAATGTGTCAGCGAACGATACGCTTGGATGGGAGACGCGGAACATTAACCGGACGTTCACCGTGGACAACCGGGTGCCCTCCCTCACTATCGAACAGCCATCGGAGTCGTACTGGAACACGAATTTTTCGCTGGACTTGCAGGCCTCGTCTCCCGGTGCGCCAGCGGTCAACATCTCGAACACGTACTACAACATCTCGAACGCATCCTGGTCCCGTGCAAATACGACGGTCAAGACTCCTGGGGTGGTGGACGATACAGCGTACAACTTCACGGACAACATCACGCTACCGTCATGGTGTGACGGGCCCTGCGCTGACGGCAACTACTCGCTGTTCTTCTGGGCGAACAACACGAACCTGCGGACATCTAACCGGTCGACCTGGTTCGTCATCGACACAACACCGCCAGCAGTAACGCGGCCAGCGGTGAACGTATCAACTGATCCGGCATTCGGTGACAGACGGGTACTGGTCGGTACCCGCATCGCGTTTACCGTGAATGTGTACGAGGTCAGCACGCAGGTGGACCAGGTCACAGCAACCGTCGCGGTACCGGACGGGACAGAGACGAATCATTCGCTGGATGCCCGCAACAGGAATATGACGAACGATATGTGGGAGTTCAGTACTGTCCCGGATGATACCGGTGCCCACACGGTGACAACGGTCTACACCAATGATACGGCAGGAAACCTGCAGGTGAACCGGTCGGTCGATACCACGTTCCGCACAGTGAACAGGAGCGTCTCCACGTGGCTCAACGATACCCGGTCCATGACCGCGGGGCAGTCCGGCGCACTGAACCTGACCGTCCGGTTCAACCAGACCGTGTCCCGGCCGAACATGTCGCTTGCAGTTCCGCCCAACACCGGTGAAGACACGTCACAGGTACCGCATCTCCGAAACCGGACGCCGTACCGTTGTACGTTCGGTGATACCTGTACGATCACAGTCGTGGACCGTGCTGACACCCCAACACTGCTCCACGTGAATGGGAGTGGGAACGGTTATGAACTCAATATAAACGGAACGGTGCAGGCCGCAACGGTCGAGAACGACACGGATGCGGCGTGGCAGGCGACAATTGCAGGGCGCATGTACCGGAACACGACGACGGTCACCGCACCATTCCTGAACGTGTCGGCAGTACGGTGCGCCGGTACCACGGACTGTGTAGTCAACCAGTCGGAGGCGTTCAACCTCTCGTTTGACGTGGAGAACGTGCAGGACGCGGCGCACACCGGGGACGCGGTCAACGTGACGGCCGTGGTCAACACGACACTGGGAGATACCACAGAACTGCTGGGGGACATTACAAGCGATGCTAACGTGTCGGGGACGGATATATCGATGAACGATACGACGGTCGGGAACACGACAGTCAATATCACGGTATGGGACACGACCCGGAACTATACGGCAACCCGGTCTATCACCGTACAGGTGCAGGACACTGAGTCACCGACGGTGGAGGATGTGCGGTGGCGGCAGGACAACGTGTTCAACCGTAACGAGTCCGTTGATTACCGGGTGGAGGCAGCGGATAACGTGGCGGTGTCCCATGCCTGGGTACGGATCGAACGTAAGGGGTACGTGGCGAACCACAGTCTCACACTGGACCGGCGGTTCGATGCCTTCGACCGGTGGGAACTTACGTACCAGAACGATACGACCGGGATCTACAACATCACCCACGTGTACGTGAACGATACACGGGACAATGTCAAGGTAGTGCAACCGTCTGACGATCAGCGCAGGTTCCACATCGAACGACTTGCTGCGAACCTCTCACTGAACACGACTGGTACCGTCGGAGTGGATCACGGGATGTCCGTGAACGTGTCCGGGAATGGTTCCGTGATCGATCCAGTGTCTGTGACGGTGGAGAAGCCGCGGAACGTGACCGAGTCGGTGGACCTGTCACAGGCGTCCGGTGACGCTGTGTTCAGGTTCAACGGGACGTACAGGAATGTGACGCGGTCCGGGAACTACACGGTGTCGGTGAACGTGTCACTGGCATCGGATCGGTACATGGCAGTCACGGAGAACATGTCAGTACCGTTCGGGGACGCAGATGTATCCGGGAGTGGGATCACCTTGGTCCAGGATACGGTACGGAACCTGACCTGGTTCGTGCAGCCGGTGGACGGCGATCTGATAGATGTCAATGCGTCGCTGTCGATTGGGAACACGACACTGGTCAACCATAGTGCGGATGAAACGGTAATACGGGACCTTGGAAATATCACGTGGGACCGTGACCGTGATGACGGTACCCGGATGCGGTGGACGGTGAACGCCAGCACCTTGGTCGGTGAGACAAATGTGACGATGCTGGTGAACACGACACAGGGCGGGAACGGGACGCACACGGTCCCGGTGCAGGTGGTTGCCAATGACACGACACTGCCGCATATATCCGGGGTGTCCCAGTCGTGGGGTGTCGGGAACCTGCAGCAGGAGAACCATATCACGGTGAATGCGACGGATAACGTGTCCACGGTGCGGGCTGTAACGGTTGAACTGACGTATCCGAGTGGGGCGGTACAGAACCTGAGTGCCGATCTACGGGCGGATGGGGCGTACCGGGCGACGTTTGCCGATGCGAACATGACGACGAACAGCACTCATCAGTATACGTACCGGGTGTTCGCCACGGATCTTGGGAATAACATTGCTACCAATACGTCCACGGCATTCACCTTTAACGTGACGGACACGTATCCTGCCGTTGACGTGGAACGGGCGCTTAACCCGTATAACAAGGGGGACAACATCACGTTCAGTGTTGATGCCACGGACATCACCAACAGGACGGTGAAGGGGTTCAACCTGACACTGGTCCTTGACACGGATGGTACAAACAGGACTGTGGTCAATGAATCGGTGACGGGTCAGGGATCGTACCGGATTGATGCTGACGATAACCCGGATGCAGATCAGGAACGGGCTGTCTCCACGAACTACACGCTGTACGTGACCGTGTCGAAGGACGGGAATACCGGGTCATCGAGGGACACGTTTACCGTGTCGGAGGAGCTTGACACGGAGATCACGCAGCCGACGAGCGGCACAGCATATGATCCGGGAGAATCGATTGACGTGACGGCAGAAGTGGCGGATATGCATGGTGTGTCGGCGTCAGGTGCTGCTGTGACGGCGTACTGTCCGTCCTGTGATCGGGACTTTGTCCGGCTGGACTGGGATGCGTCACGGCGGGTGTATGTCGGTGAGGATGCATTCACGTCACCGGACAGTGATTTCAGTGTGTTTACCTATTCCGCTGATTTCTGGAACAATCAGGGGTTCTTTGGCGTGTCACTGTCAACAGGTGAGGACACCGGCGGTACGACAGAAGACAGTGACGAGGGAGGTAGCAGTGGTGGCAGTGGTGGTCTGGTACCGGAGCCGTCGCTGCGGATCACGCCGCGTTCACCGGACGCTGACCTGCCGCCAGAGACAGAGCTGGTCAATCTCTCAGTACGGACAGATATGGCGGCCTCATGCCGGTACAGTGGTGTCGGTGCTGATACGGGGACGAACTTTACGTCTACCGGGGGGACTGTGCATCATACGCCGGTGAACGTGTCGCCGGGGCCGTACAACTATGAGATCACCTGTGGTACAGGTGACGGTACTAACGATACGGTTCCAATCGCGTTCCAGGTGCGGGAAGAGGGCGGGTACAGTGTGTCTGCACCGGAAAACCTGACACTGACTGTTCCGCAGGGTGGAAACGTGTCTGGTCCGTTCGCCCTGTACAATGATGGTACTGATCCGATTACTGTCCATCTGTCTGCAGACGCAGCGTGCTGTAGGGCGTGGTTCCAGAATGGTACGGAGGATGCCGTGAAGAGTGTTGACATTGGAGCCAAGCAGGAGCGTATGGTGCATCTCGTGGTGGACACGCCGTTGAATACGTCGATCGGCCGGCACGATATCACGGTGACGTTCACGCAGGAGGGTGTTGACCGGCACAGGGTGATATTCCTTGAAGTCATGCAGAGTCGTATCATGAAACAACTGGAGACACTGCGTACACGGGCGGAGCAGTTACGGGACCGGGTCAGTACGATGGAGCAGGCCGGGATGGACACTGCCGAGATCAGACAACAGTATGAGGCACTGATGGAGACGATCAACGCTATAGAGCAAAGTATCAGTAACGAGAAGCCGGACGTTGCAGAGGCGCAGCTGGAGGAGGCGAATACACTTGCGTCAGCGGTGCAGGATAACGTCCAGTCACGGCAGTGGGAACTGTTCCTCAGGACGAACTGGTGGCGTATCCTTGTCGCCCTGCTTCTCCTGTACGTCCTGTTCGTTGCGTTGGCAGTCTTTGGTATCCCGTACTACCGGCTACTCGATGAGTACGGAGCGGTCAAAAACCAGCTGCAGAACGCGGTGACAGCCCGTGAAAAGGCGGAGAAACAGTACTTTAACCGGGAGATTGATCGGCAGGTGTTCCTGGACATCCAGGCCGAACGCCAGGATGACATCCTTGAGCTGCGTAGTGAACGTGACGCACTTGAGGCAGAATTACAGGACTTTTTCACTGACCGGCTGACGCTGCGGCACATCCTGCTGGCACCGGTGATTGTCTTCCGACGACTCCAGGAACAGCGGTCATCCCCCGGAGAAGAACCAGCGGAAGATGGCGATGAACTGCAGCGGATTGCAGATGAGGTCGCTGACCTGGAGCAGGAGCTGGAAACAGTGCAGGCCGCCCGTGAACGGATCAAACAGCAGTACAGTAATGCCGCGATCGATGCAGACCGGTACGACCGGATTATGGCCAGGTATGATCGAAAGGAACAGCGCATCCTGGACAAACTGGATCGACTTGAGGAACAAATCAGCTAGGACGGTAAAAGTCCTTGTAGTACGGTACCGTATCACACTGCTATGTTAGAGCGTCGCTGGTACCTGTGTTACAATCGTGTCTCTGACGTGACCTGGATGCCGTCATCGGTGATCTTGAATGGGTGTGTTCCTGGTGTGTGTGCGGTTTTCCGCATTTTCCGGACTTCGATGTTGCGGAACGTGCCCTCGCCGACACCGGTGTAGTACAGGACGATCACCCCGTCTGCAACGAACTCGGAGACACCGTACCGGGAAAGCTGGTCATCGTCAGTCTCTCGAATTTCTGAGGTCAGGATGGTGGTCGTGTCGGACCCTTTGATATTCCGCATCAGGTCGTACAGGTTGTCCCGTTTCTCGGATTCGTCTCCCCCGTACGCACCCAGCATGACGCTGATGGAGTCGATGACAAGCCGGCTGACACCGTCGCCGGATGCCATGTCGTTCACCTTGTTCAGGAAACCGCGTTCACCTGCGGCCGGTTTGATATACGTCACCTTCATATCGCCGTCGTCCTCGTACTGTTCGAAGTCCCAGCCGAAGACCTGTGCATCTGATGTTATATCCTCGGCCGGTTCCTCCAGAGAGATAAACCGGCATTTTTCTCCCTGTTCACGGCCATGCCAGAGATACTGTGATGAGAAAATGGTTTTACCACAGCCGGCACCGCCTGAGATGAGCGTCACACTGTTCTCCGGGAGACCGCCGTCAATAAGTTCGTCGAGTCCCTCCACACCGGTCGAGATACGGTTAATAGACATGCCGCAACATTGTCCTGTGTGGTTTATATCAGTTCCGCCGCGTTCTCACAGATCCAGCGGGTCAATCCCCAACAAGCCCAGTCCGTGTGCCATTACCGTGGCGTATGCTGCGACCAGCGCCATCCACGAATCCCGCAGTGGATCATCCTCTTCGGACTGGAGGGTTGTCTTCTGGAATGCGTCGAACTGTTCGGTCAGTTGCACCAGATAGCCGGTGATCTGTGACGGATCCTGTTCCGCAAATGATGTTTCCACGACATCCGTATATCGCTCCAGTTCTCTGGAAAACATATACGCACCGCCATGTTCAACTGTTTGGAAGTTATTGCGGCCATCCGATGCTGTAAGAAGATCATGCGCCCTATGCAGCGAGGTGAGGAGGTGTGGCCCGGAGTCGCCGTCCCGATCCAGTGCATCCTCGATGCTGAATGTGATATCCTTGTCAGTGGACGCATCCAGCAGGGCGTACCGGACCGCGGCAGTCGCTACGGTGTCTGCAGTGTATTCCAGTGCGTCCCGCGACAGGGTGTCTCCGTGCCGTTCTGTCACGTCTTCCAGTGCCAGTGCATATACCTGGTCCAGAACCACGTCCGCATATCGTCCGGCCCAGGGACTGTTCCAGTCGTCATCGTCCTCCGCGATGCTGTCCGTCAGGTACACGAGGTCGAACGGGACGTGATCGAACCGGTTGAACGCTCCGTCCAGTCCAAGTGCTTTCAGGCCGTACCGCTGCAGTGTCTGCGCGTAGGCCTGGTCTGCACTACCGACGGTGATTATCTGGTCTGTGTCCCCGAACTGCTTTTTGTCACTGCCGCCTGACCGCCATACAGGGGTCCTGTCCGGGTTCTCTGCGAATTCTCTGAAAAACAGGTCTGTCCCGGTATCCAGTGTGCCGTACTGCCACAGTGTCTTCACCAGATCTTTCGTGATACGGGTCACGGTGCCGTTACTGCGTTGCAGGATCTTGTACGGTTTCATCAGTTCGCCGAGTGCGTCCTCGTAATCCGATATGTCGAGAACGATACAGTCACGGTCCTCCCGGTTCTTTGCCTCGTACACAGCGTCCATCGTTTTTAGCTGTTCGAACCCGTCGTCGTACAGTCCAGAGGACACCATATCCTGCTCAAAAATCAGTACATCGCATGTCACGTTACTGCGGAATGCGGTCGACAGCTGACCACGCACACTGTTCGCTACCAGTTCATCCCGCAACTCCTGTGTTTCGGGGTCGTCCGCCAGTTCCTGTCTGATCGTCTCTACGTGAGCATTGTCTGCCACATTCCTCGTTAGGTGCTGGTCGGCCTTCGTGTATAGCAGGCCGATCCAGACATCGTCCGGGTTCTCCTGGTCTGCATCCGACAGCTCATCATAGAAGTTTCGGTACGCATATACCATGGTAGCAGGCTGCCGCCCTGTATCAGTGACACACAGATGTGTCTCCACATCGTCCCCTAGGGTATCTGCAATCCGGGCGAGGGTATCCCCGAGGACCAGTCCCCGCAGATCACCCATCTGCAGCGGCGTCTGCGGCTCCAGTATGGGATACTCCACGACCACGGTCTCGTCTTGTTCCTCGAACGTGATCTCCTGTACACTATCAACGATTTCCTGCACCAGGACGTTCCGGTCCACGAAGACATTGATCTGTCCCGCATCTGTGATCTGTACGTCCGTCACCACATCGGGTAACGCCATGGCATCAACCAGGTCCCGGGCTACACCCCGTTTATCTGTCTCGCGTTCGCCCACCACATCGACGAGAACAGTGTAGTCTGCCTGATCCAGGTCGTCCGGGATGACAACCGCCACCTTGGTCTCTGCATCAATACGGTCTGCCGCCTGCTCCACCTGGGACTGTAATGTATCTCTCGTTGTGGTCGTGGACATGCCGTCCATGTGTACACCGAGGAACTTAAGCCTATTGATTCACTGCTGGCACACCACAGAACATTCTTCTGTTCAAATCTCAGAAATGAGTGAGCCCGGGAGGATTTGAACCTCCGAGAGCACAGCTCTTCTAGGGTTCAGAATCCTCCTGTCAGTTTTATGAGCCCGGGAGGATTTGAACCCACTCGAAACTGCTCTGCAGTTTCTGCAGGGATATCAAATCCTGTCAGTTTTATGAGCCCGGGAGGATTTGAACCCCCGACAACGAGGTAGCTCCGATCGAACATATTTGCGAATGCTCTCAAACGAACTCCCAGTCGGGAGGCCGTTATAGAAGCCTCGCGCTCTATCCAGGCTGAGCTACGGGCCCGTACGCTAAATGCGTATTGTGTCTGTAACGCTTAAAGTATATATGATTGGGCTGTCCTATGTAGAGTGGGGGATGCGATGAGTGGACGCACGCGGTACAGGGAGCTGCCATCAGAGATTCAGTACTTGGAGGACGAGGACGCAGTTGAGCTGTGTGTTGATGTGTCTGCAGGATTGTCTGTTGATGCGGACCCGGAAGATGTCACGGTGGAGTTCGGAACATCTTCTGGACGGTTCAAGGTAACGTATGGTCCGCAGAGCAACGACGTACACACCGATAACGTTTATGATAAGCTGGTGGGTCAACCTGCATTTGATAATGCGTTAGATGCTCTGAAACCGCAGCAGACGTACCTGAATAACGGTGTCCTGACGTGCTACTTTGAACAACACAGCCGGTAGTGTTTACATTCGGATATGTTGCCCGTCAGGGTAGTGGTGTCTGCCAGTGGAGAAAGATTTCTACACCGACTGTCATCACGATAAATCCTGTCACGACCCACGGATCCAGCTGGAACGGTTCCTCGTACTCGTCGTAATACGTTACAAGACCGCCCATACCACCGGGAAGCCGTCCACCCTGTTCCTGTGCCATATCTTACTAACCGTCATGAAGCTTTTTATGTGGTGGCCGTGTTCACATCGTCATCCGGGCTTGAGCCTGACGCCGGCATATGCAGTGAGCGGTACAGAAGGTACAGCATAGCTGCTATGATACCGAGGAAGAGTACGGCGATGATCCAGAGTCGAGAATGGTTGTGAGTCCTGAGATCATCATACAGTAGCTTAAGATACACAAGATGGACGGCAGCATACAACAGAAACGGTACTGGAGACACCAGAACATCTATGGCTGCAAGCACAAGCAGCGCTCCAATATAGATGAAGGTCTGACGTGTGAACTGATCCATCAATCCGCAGTGGGTATCGCTGCTTTAATACGTTAAGGAGGAAAAAGGGTGTGGTGCAGGGAGTAAGCCCGCTTCTGTTCAGAAGCTTCATCCGCCAGCTCTTGCGAGCAGCCGGACTTGAAGACGCTATGCGTCTTCTGCTCCTCGTGTTCTCCCTGTGGAGAACACGACGTGATTCGACTGTGCGTCCTTGCGACTTGCTCCGCAGGTCGGAGCGCGTTTCATCGGCCGGTTCCGCAGTCTGCCAGGCAGTTCCGCGGCTGTTACACCTTGGATCTGATGCGGCGTCATCCTGTTATGCGGGCACCGGTCGTGTCGTTTCTGCTCTCCGGTATACGGTTCTCACCGCCCCACGTTCACATCCGTCCAGGATGTTTCGTGGGCCTGCACGCTCCACAGCCTGCTGTTTTGTGACGTTGCACGCTGTGGGGAGGCGGGACTTTCCTGATGCCGTCTGTTCCGCCTGGAGCGGCGGTTAGTGAACCTCCTGTACCAGGGGTTCGAGGCACCGGTCAGCGTCTCCTGCTCCACGTACACTAGCGTCCTGGCAAATATTTAAAAATAGTTGGTGGAGTGGAGGCGGCTGAAGTGTTTTAAGACTGCTCTGCGCTGCGGATAGTTCAACTGTTTTAAAGTGGTGTAAAGAAACCAGTATCCGTCCGGCAGTGATACGCGACTGCGCTCTGGATTCTTCCTCTCTGCTGATGTATGCGGTAGATTTGTTTGGTCCACGCTGGTATGTCACAGGGTCAATGTTTTTATGGCAGTATGCGCATACTAATGGAGGGGTAGCGGGTATCACACAGAGCATGCGAGAAGGTGGCCGCGGTCTGTCCAGTATGATGGAGAGTGGGATGATACATGTGTTGGTAGTTGTCTTGCTGTTGCTTGCTGTTGCTTCTTTTGTTGCTGCCGCGGATGATGAGGATCCGTTGCAGACGACATACGAGATTTTTGTGGTGGATTTTGTACTTTACAGTGCAGGGGGCGGTGAGTGGAATGAGGTGGATGTGCAGGAGGGGACGACGTTGAGTCTGTCTGAGTATGCTGCGGATGGTGTTCCGATCACACACCAGATCGTGATAACGGACCGGGAGGGTGAGGAGCTCTGGTCACAGGATCTCGGTATCAGCTTCGAGGTCCATCCGTACGGCGGGGAGCATTATGAGCGTGATGAACGGGAGTTCTACTGGCGGATCCCGTACTTTCAGGACGCAAAGACAATCACCGTTTACGAGTCCGTGCAGGAAGACGATGTGGGCAGGGAGGTCGTGTTCGCTATCGACCTTGAAGACGAACTGTGCGGATACGACCGGGCGTGTCCAGGGTTCTGTGACGGCAAACAGATTGATCTGGATTGCACCTGCGGCGATGGCACGTGCCACGACCATGAAACGGAAGAAAACTGCCCAGACGACTGTAAGGAGGGGTTTACTGAGTATGTGGAGCAGGCGACGGAACGTGGGCCGGGGGATTATGAAGCGTCTGCAGAGGAGGACAGGAGAGGTGTGATGATCACCGTCAGTATACTCATTGTACTGTTACTGGTTGGGGGACTGACAGTGTTTTTGTGGAAGCGTACAGAGATCGAAGGGCCTGGAACTGGGAGTGGGTGATGTAGATATGGGTCGTCTATCATGGAGCGGTGAAAGAGTGGATAAGAACCAGCGGTTGGAGCGGTCGCAGGATAGGGTAGCTGTACGGCGTGCACAGTTCGGCACGTATGTGAAGGTGGTTCTCGTGCTGATTTTCATGGTGCTGTTCGTGTTTTTGCTCGTGCAGGTGTTGAACTTCCAGACCGGGTTGGAGGAGACGCGGAATGAGATAGATTTTGATCAGGAGATGCGGCGGGATATGCAGCAGTTGGTAGAGTGTCTCCGGGTGGATGAGGAATACTCAGGGAGCAGCCTGACACTGAATGCTTCACTGCTGGAGGAGTACGAGCAACAGTACCGCCTGCGTGAGCCGGAGTGCGCAGAGGATATCCGATACGGGTATAATGCGACGGTACGGGTGGATTACAGGGACGTGCCGCCTACCAGAGGGGTTGATAATGACTTTCTCTGTGTCCCGCCCACAGAGCCGGAGAAGATAACGCCGTCGAAAGATGTCGGTGTGGTCCAGGGAACAGCTGATCGCATCTTCCCATATCTTGATGAGCATGGGTATGGATATGAGACTATTACGTTTTCCGAGATAACTGATGGTACGTTGGAAGAGTTCCGTGCCGTCTTTGTCGGATGCCCGTCACTCACCCACCCGACACAGGCTGAAATCGATGCGTTCCGGGAGTACGTGGAGGGCGGGGGTATCCTGATTCCAACCGACCATAACTGGCGGCTTGTTGAAGCCGTCTGGCCGGGGCAGTTTGAACTGGAAAGCACAGTCGGCGATCCGAACACGAACTGTATCGCACCAACTGATGCCGGTGAAGAGCGGCTGGACATGGACTCGGAGCTGTATTCGGTGTACGACCACCCTGGAGGGAATTACGTGGAACTGAAGGATGGAGCAGATGTAGAGGTCCTTGCATGGTATCAGAGTTCCTGCCCTGCAGATCAGATCGATCACGGTGAGGGTGGAGAGTGTCGTGGGACGCCGGATGGACGGGCAGAAACTCCGGCGATCATACGGATGACACCGGGAGATGGTGAGGTCCTGTATACAACGCACCATCTTGATAATCAGGAGTCATGTGGTGTCGGTCA
>CAZCWR010000039.1:0-11952 GCA_964502455.1 uncultured archaeon
ACAATACGGAGATCGGACAGTGGCACTGGAAGGTGAACGCGACGGATGAGCACGGGTTGACGCAGAACACGTCGATCGATACGTTCAACGTGACGAAGCGGCCGGTCGATATCAGTATTCTGAACGGGAGCGTGGCGAACGTGACCCGGTACGGTACCAACAATACGAACGAGAGTCTCCGCGCCGACTTCACGGATGCGGTGGATAATGGAGACCTGACCGTTCACACAGTCACGCTCTGGGTGACGGAGGATGGGGAGAACTTCTCCAGTGAACTGGAGCGGGACACCGATTTCAGTGGCGAGGTCGATATCACGAACTACGACCCGGCCTGTAACATCGAAACCGGGCAGCAGACGTGGCGGTTCGGGTACCAGGGGACGAGCACGTACCGTGCACGGAACTCGACAGACAACATCCTCGACGTGTATACGGAACTGTTCGCCACGCTGGCAGATCCGGAAGACGGCCGGGTGTACGACCGTGGTCAGAACATCATGTTCAACTACTCGGTCCGGGATGCGTGCGGGTCCGTTTCTGAAGCGGTAACCACGGTGGAGACGTTCGACAATGAGACGGATGCGCGTCGGGTCTGCCAGGGCGGTGACGTGACGGATAACGGTGACGGCACCTATTCCTGTGATTATGATACCAGCAGTGACACACCGGGGTACTATGATGTGCGGACGAATGCGAGCAAGGCGTACTACTTCAACGAGTCCTCGTTCAACGAATCCGTGTTCCAGGTGCGGAACCGGCCGGATCTCCGGAATCTGAACGTGGATGATGAGCAGGATGGCTGGGGCTACCCGTACGAGTTCACCGTGGAATTCCGTGACCTTGACAGCGTGGACAACGTGAACCTTTCGCTGTGGTATGCGTACAGCGAGAACGGGAACTACATGCTGAAGAACACGACGAACACGACCGACGTCGGGGACACGGAGTACACGACGATCAGCTTTGTGAACGGGTTCAACCGGACCGACTTCGATAATGGGCCGGTGATTCACTACAAGATCAATGCCTCGGACACATTCAATCTTACCGAGGAGGTCGGGCCGCAGAATATTACGTTGACGAAGAATACACTGGATCTCACGCCGGATATGGGGGTGCTGGTCGCGGAGATCAACCGATCCAACAGCGAACCGGACTCCTCGTTCCAGTTCGACGTGGAGGTATACGATGAGGACCGCGACCGGACCGTTGAGAAGGATATCAACGGATCGTTCTGGTACACGCAGCAGGGTCAGGGATCCGGATACACAGACGTGCAGGGAACCGAAACAGAAAGTGATGGGCATCTCCGCTACACGTTGAATCCGGACTGTTCCTATGCTGCGGACTCGCAGGACTGGATTGCTGGTATCCATGACGATCCGTACTTCGTCGATACCAACCTGTCGTCGGATGTTCGGTTCGAGGTGTACGGCAGCCTGTTCGACAACGTGACGAGGCCGGAAGAGGACACCACGTTCAACGTGACGGACACGGTCGATATCAACTGGACTGTGGAATCGGACTGCAGCGATGAGGGCGGTATCAATAATACGGCGGACGAACTGTTCCTGTCCACCGATGGCGACAGCGAAACGTTTGATACCGGTATCACGGACGAGAGTGACGGCAACTACTCGGTGATCTGGGATACGACCGGCAACCTGCAGGGCCTCTGGGACGTCCAGATCACCTCGGACAAGGAGAACTATAACCGGAACGTGACGACGCGGCAGGACTGGATTGACCTGAACAATCCACCACCAACCGTGGAGAACGAAACGTTTGTCCCATTCAGTGATGGATGGACTGAGCGGTTCAACTATTCGGTGGACGTGGATGATCCGGCGGATCAGGACGTGGTCTGTACCCTGTTCGTGAACACGACACAGACCGGTGCGAACGAGTTCATGCACAAAGGTGCGGATACAGTGCCAGGCGGCCACGGCACCTGTAACATATCCGTCAACGACTTCGATCCGGCAGACGTTGGGAACACGACGTACAAGTTCCAGATCGATGACCAGGAACCGGAGAACCTGCACAACACGTCCGTACGTGACGGACCGAAGCTCCTGAAGAACAATGCGACTGTTGAACATGTGACAGGGAATAACACGGCGATCACCCGTGGAACAGAGGGGGAGCGGCTGATCCTTCGGTTCCACGACGATGTTGCGAACCGGTACGTGGATGCGGGCGTGGATGGATATAGTTCAGTGACGGACAGTGGGTCATGGATAGCAGACCTGACAAACACGACGAACGCGTCCGGTCACTTCAGCTATCTGTTCGAACCGGCCGCAAACCATGAGATTGGCTACCAGCAATGGATCGGCGGTATCAAGGGCGATATGGGGTACCATGACCAGAACATCACACAGTATCTGAATCTGACCGTTCTGGGAAACCTGACGAACACGATTGGCAAGCCGAACGTGGCGGACGGCAAGGACATCACCCGGGGTGACAATGTTTCATTCACGGTGACGGTGGATGACCAGATCGGGAACTCTGTCGGGAATGCATCCATGAACATCACTGCAGTGTATAAAGAGACGGAGGAGATGTTCCCGTGTACCCCTGTCGTTGAAACGGCGTCCGGACAGCACGAATGCGATATAAACACCACAGATCCAGAGGTGATGCCGGCCGGTATGTACAGTCTGAAGACGAACGCCAGCAAGCAGTTCTACCACAACGGGACCGCGTACGACCCACAGTCGTTCTTCGTGGAGACCACGCCGGAGGTCGACTTCCAGAACTTCACCTCGGAGCGTGGTCGGAGCCCGTCTTGGGACCACAACGTGTCGGGATGGGGAGAGAACCTGACGTTCGAGGGGAACGTGACGGATGAGGACGGAGACGACGTGGTGGTCACCGTACAGATGAAGCATCCGGACGCAACCGGTGGAAGCTGGGATGATGCGACCTGTATGGATGCGGACCCTGGATCAAGCTGTGAATACAACCCGGACCTGTCAGGACCGGACAATACGCATTTCACGATCAACTACACTGACTATCCTGGCGGAAACATCTGGTTCCGTTCGAACAAGGATGACCAGTGGGAGTTCCGGCTCCATGCCAAGGATCCGCGTGGCAGTACTGATGACGATACAACCAGTCCGCGCGGGTTCGAGATCAAGAAGGATCTGGTAGATGTCCAGGTCACATCCGGTGATGGCGGAGAGGTATGGCGGAACGGCTCCGGAACACTGGACCTGGAGCTGCAGGCCGAGGACCGGTTCAACAGCAAGATCAATGTCGATAACGCCCGTACCGTGTTCTGGGTGGCGACAGACGGTAGCAACTACGATGACGGAACAGTGCTGTCTACCGATAGCTCTGGCGTTGCAACCTATGCATTCGATCCGGGCTGTACGTATGACGTTGGAGAGCAGGACTGGGTATCCGGGATCAACGACGATGACGACTGGGTCGACGCGAACACGACAACCGGTGCACTTGACATCTGGTCGTACATCAACGTTAACGTCACCCATCCGACCGGCCAGGCGTATCTCGACGGGGACACGGTGAACTTCACCGGTACCGTGGATTCCGAATGTGGCGGTGTCGGCGGCATCAACCTTGACGACATCGAGTTCATCGATACCCGTGTATTCGATATCACCTGTAGTGGAGATGAAACGGATCACGGTGACGGGAACTACACCTGCCTGTTCGATACGGGCGGAACTGGTGACGGATGGCACAACGTCACGTTCCGGGCGCGTGAATCATTCTACCATCCGCATCCGAGTATGACATCGTATGAACGGAAGGATGCCTACTACCTAACCTATGCACCGAAGATTGAGAACCCGTCGGTCGATCCGGAGACCGCTCCGTGGGGTGAAATCTTCGAGTTCAGTGCGGATGTGACGGATGAGGCGGACGACGACAACAACGTGACGCTCTGGCAGAAACGGAACAGCACCGGCGAATGGGAGCTCATCAACTGGACCGTGGAGGAGATCGTGTTCTCGCCGGAGACGATTACGTTCGAGCAGACCTTCCCGGACGGCAAGGATATCGGACTGAACCACTTCCAGATGAACACGACGGACCAGGTTGGATTCCATGACAGCTCACCGGTCCAGAACTTCACACTGGAACGGAACCCGGTCACACTTGACGTGACAGCGACGAGTGACAGTGATGTGAAGCGGAACCAGACCGGGAACACGTTCAACGTCTCCATCCAGGACGATGCCCGTAACGTCCTGGCGGACAACGTGTCCGGCGAGTTCTGGATTACGGAGGACGGTGGAAACTTCTCCGCGACCCGGAACTTCACAAGTAGTGACGGGTACGGTGCGGTCACCTACAACCCGGACTGTACATCACTCGTGGGGCAGCAGCAGTTCGTGGCAGGTGTAGATGACCCATGGTACGAGGTTACAAACATGTCAGCGACCAACTTCACCGTATTCGGCCAGCTTTACCCTAACATCTTTATCCCGGAGAACGGGGATATTCTGCAGCGAACCGTTTCCGAGAAACTGAACTCTACCGTAAGCTCAGACTGCCCGGACGAAGGATACATCAATGATTCGGCGGTGTCATGGACGAACGTGATCGGGTCGGAACTGGCGACCGGGATTAACACGACCTGGGATGTCCCGGATGACTACGACCGTGGCACGGAAACGATTCAGGCTGAGGCAACCCGACAGCACTATGATGCGGGAACAGACGATGTTGACGTGGACATTTACGGCTGGAGCAACGTGACAGAGATCTGGCCGGCGAACAATACCGTGAAGCAGATGGGACAGGCACAGGATATCACCTGTGCCGTGAACGATGAGACAGGATCACCGATATCGGACTACGATGTCGACTTCTGGCACGAAGATCCAAACGGTACAACCGAGCAGCTTGGGACGGACCAGACAAACACGGATGGGAATGCCACGGTAACGTGGGAAACGTTCGGTGAATCTGCTGGGGACCATACGCTGAGCTGTAACATCACGTCAGATGATAGCAAGCACTACAACGTATTGACCGCGGAACAGGAGACGGTTATCGAGGTCAAACGGCCGCTGATCCTTGAATCGATTGATGTCCAGCACTCGACGCTATACCGGAACAACTCGTTTGACCCGTACCAGACGAACGTGACAGTGACTGCGGAGGATTCGAACGGCGCTTCTGCGGATAACGCGAACATCACGTTCTACCACGACCTCGGTGACGGTATCGCGTTCGTGGACTACTGTATCACGGACAGTGACGGTGTCTGTAACCTGACGAACTACGACTTCGAGGACGATATCGCACCGGACGACTATCCGCTGTACATCAACGGTACCCGGACGGAGAACGAGGACTCAGACACAGAGGAACGGTCTATCGAGGCGCGTGCCATCCTGTTCAACGAGATTTTGCAACCGCAGGAAAACGATGCGTTTCCGAAGGGTGAAGGGATCGATGTCGAGGTCAATGTCAGCGCGGAGAACACCGTGTACCCACCGGAGAATTCGCTTGTCACGATCTACAACGGTACAGGGCAGGATATCTGGGACTGGGATCCGAACGTGTCGGAGGAGAACCAAGTGCCGCCGCTGGTGGTGAACCGGCAGGAAACCGGTATCCAGACGTGGACGTTCGAGGCGACGAAGGACCACTACGATACGGGAGAGGACAACGTCACCATCCAGATCAACGGCCTGTCACGGCCGGAGATCGTGTTCCCGGGGAACGCCACGGAACAGCCGTATCCTGACCCGATCTCTGTGGTGGGGCTGGTAGAGGACGACGACGCCGGAACCGGTATCTCTGGGTACGCGTTCAACCTGTCGTACCGCTGGGACGACGAGGGCTCGTACACGAATCTTGGGAAATTCATGACGAACAGTTCCGGGAAGAACAGTACGGTCATCGACCCGGACCGGAAGGGGACGCTGATCGTGAAACAGGAGATCGGGGACAATGACACGCAGTTCTATAACGCAACGGAGACGGAGTGGATCTCCCACTTCGACGTTACGGACCTTGAGGCCCCGCAGTTTGACTGGACGCGCGCTGTCCCGAACAGCAGCCTGGAGGCGAACCTGAACCATACCGAGATCCGGGCAAACGTGACCGATAACTACGGTATCCAGAACGTGTGGGCGGAGGTCCAGTGGCCGGATGGGAACACAACGATCGAAAACATGGATGTGCTTGGATCAGTGAATGAATACAAGGAGGGTGAAATGGGTGTGTTCGCCGTTAATTTCACGCCGGAGATCGGTGGCGACCACGATATTATTGTCCACGCGATGGATGACGATCCGGAGCGCAACACGAACGATACATCCGCCGCCACGATCGAGGTATTTGGTACGACGAATGGAACGACCAACCTTGGCCCACAGACCGATGTGGCGACCGGTATCACGCAGGAGGAGGGGTACACGTTCCAGCAGACCGCGACCTTCGTGAACGAGGGGCCGGCGACCGCGTACAACGTCACCATGACGCACGGCGATGCCGGTACCCTGGTCTACAGTGAGGAAAATAATACCTGTAACGTGGTCCGGGCCGGTAATACCTGTGACTGGACGTTTGATACGACCATTCCGAACAAGACGACGCCCCAGGCGATCGAAAAGCAGGTGACCACGGACTGGGACAACCCGGACAAGACCAACGATTCCACGGCCAACACGACGGAGATCGAGGTGGCGGAGAATCCGGAGCCGCTGATCGAGTCCCGGATCGTGAACGGGTCGACCGTGTCAGGTGAAGCGTCCCGCATCATGAACGGGTCTGCACCGCACGGGAAGGAGACAAAACTGGGAGAGATTGCAGCGGTCTCGTTCGGGAACCACCTGCTTCGTGATGTTGTACTGGAGCGGACGGGCGGCAACCTGTTCACGGACTGTCCGGACTGTGACCTGACGATCACGCCCAATCCAGGCACTGACGCGATGGATCCGGGTGCTGAGACGGTGTCGGACGTTGAACTGGACGTTCCACAGTACAAGGCTCCGGGGTACTACTGGACGAAACTGCGGCTGACGACCTCGAACGCGGGGAATGACGAGATCATGTTCAACGCGACCGTTCCGTTGAACGCGTCCTGGATCCGTGAACCGGAGGGATACGGTACGCTGCAGGTACAGCCCGGTGAGGAGACGACCCTGGAAAATATCTCCACGAAGAACATCGGGAACATCAATCTTCCGCTGGAGATCCTGCGGTCCGGTCCTGACTCCGGGTTTGTGGCGGTCCATCCGTACGGGAATCCGGCGGCCAGCGCGTTTGAGCTGGCACCGGGTGTGGAACGGAACCTGAGCGTGTCGTACGAGATCCCGGCGGATGCCTCTGAGGGTACCCGGGACATCCGGATCCGGCTGCGGAACGCGTCCACCGGGATGCCGCCGGAACGGGAGACAACGCTCACGTTGAACGTCACGGACCGGGGGCCGTTCATCGAGAACGTCCAGGTCGATCCGGATACTGAGTTCGAGGTCGACTACGAGACGATCACGATCTCCGCCAACATTACGGACGCGTTCGGTGTAAACCAGTCATGGATCAACATTACCCGACCGGACAACACGACCTACGTTAACTTCATGGACCGGATGGGCAATACGACCGGGTACAACACCACGTACAGCACGTCGATCCCGGGAACACACGAGATGCAGGTCTGCGGAAACAGCACCAACCCGGTCAAGGATCTCACACTGACAGAGTGTACGGACCCGATCAACCTGACCGCGGCCGAAACCAGTGAAGTCACCCCGTACACCGGCGACATCGTGGTGGAGGACGGGTCGTTCGCCCGTGACGTGACCCGGTCGGTAACGGTGAACGTGACGAACGACGGTGCGGCCCGCGTCAACGATACAGACCTCACCATCTCGGCGGGAACGAACCTGTCTGTTGACCAGCCGGTGTTCGATGTTGGGGATATCATGGGCCGCAGCATGAAGCAGGAAGCGTTCAACCTGACCGTGGCGGAGGACACGCCGCCCGGCAACCTGACACTGACCATGGTCACTGAATGGACCAACCTGAACGGATCGGACGACGACAAGACAGTTGACCGCACCGTGATCGTGGAAGAGAACAAGGAGATGACGCCTGAAGAGAATCTGCGCCTGTCGGCAGTGTCCGGGCAGAACGTGACGGAGACGATCGGCATGACGTCATCCGGTAACATAGATATCGATAGTGCAACGATCCACTGTGTCGGTGGTGTCGTCTGTGACAACATGACGTTCAATGCAACACCGAAAGGATTCAACGCGTCGCTGGAGAAGACGGTGGACGTGGATTACTTCGTTGAAGTCCCTGTGAAGGTGGAAGCCGGGGATTATAACGGTACGCTCGAGTTCCGGGATAACGGCGACCCGTTCCAGCAGGAGACGCTGGACGTGCTTGTCCCGGTCAATATCTCCTGGACGCAGAAACCCGGAAGTATTGACCGGACTGTCCTGACCAACGAGGAGACCACGTACGGTAACCTGACGTTCGAGAATACCGGAAACCAGGAGACACTTATCGACCTGGCGTTGACCGGCGGTATAAAGGATTATCTCACGCTGGAGGATGGATCAGTCTTCCTACCGTTCCAGGGGACGAACAAGTCTGATATATTTGTGGAGGGGCCGCACGTTGATGACTTCACTGATTTCACGGGTACTGTGGAGAGTTCACATGCCGAGGCGAATATCACGCCGACGACGGACCTGTCACTGACCGTGGTCCCGTACTTCGTCAACATCACAGATCCGACCACCGCAGACAGACAGATTGGTCCAGAGGAAGGTGAGAACGTGACGACTACGGTCAATGTCAGCTTCGGCGGAGGCAGTAATTTCCAGCACGTATCGGATAACGTGGTGTTCGATGTGTGGCTGGAGAACATGACGGACCGCCGGAACGCCACCGTACAGGATGCCACATTTAACACGACGACGAACTACTGGAATGTGACGTTTGCGGCGAACGGGTCGAACGCGTACGCCTATGATCTGAACGTGACGGCGGACTGGGACGATCCGAACGATCCACGGACTGAAGAACATGCCGTACGGACAGATATTGAGGAGGACGCGGTCGTGCTGAACGACACGGTGACGCCAGAAACCACCGTGGATTTGCCGGTGTCAATCCCGGACGGCTCCACCGTCACGACAGATATCACGGTGAATGACACGGGACTGGTGAACGTCAGCAGTGTGGAGGGTGTGTTCGAGGCACCGAACGATACGATATCGTTCGATCCGGCGTTCCTCGGGCGGAATGTGAACGCGTACAGCTTCCAGTACAACTTCACGGAGACAGATGAACTCGGGGAGTACACGGTTAACGTGACGGCGTGCGATATCTCAGGGAACTGTAAGAGGGTGCTGGAGGACTTCGAGATTTTCGGTGAATCATTCTTCTCCGGCACTGCCCGTAACGTGGAAGATGTGGACGGTAGCTTCCCGCCGATCGAGTCCCGGTTCATCTTCCGCGATCCATCCAGCAGTGAAACCATCTTCGACTTCACGTCCAATGCCACGACCGGAGAATACAACCAGACGGTCCGTGACCGGGCGTACGACCTCGAGTACCGGTTCTTCAACGACCGTCTCCGGCAGAACGGTATGACAATCAACCAGAGCTACGTTGATCCGATCCGGGTCGGTGATATTGGACGGTCACGGGTTCCGGGCGCTGCAAACGCGATCTACGCGGAATCAGCACTTCCAGCGAATGAGACGCGTGTCTTCCTCGAGATTCCAGATAATGTGGACATTGATACCTCGGCGGCAGCGATCTATATGTGCGAGGACTGGACAGAAACTGAGAGCTGTGCAGATGGCCTGTCCGGGTTTGAACGCATCCAGGACTCGTTCCTCACTTCGCCCGGTGACCGGATGTGGGTCGAGGTCGGTGACCTGAGTGACGGCACAGCATTCGCCCTGGCCCAGTTCATCCGCGGCGATGGCGTCTGTGAGGAATCGTTCGGTGAGACATGGGAGGAGTCACCAAACGACTGTCCGGAACCGATCGATACCGAACCACAGGAACCGATTGACGTTCCCGATGACATCGGTGACGGTGGCGGCGGTGATGGCGGAGGTGGGCCAAGCGAACCGATCGAGATCCCGGAAATCCCGGAGGTGCCGGAACAGCCATCTGGGCCATCTGAACCGTCCGAGCCGCAGGAGCCTGTTGAGATAGGGCAGGTACCGGTCACGATCGACTCTGATCTCGTGGACATCCAGTTGGAGCCGGGTGAGACACGGACGTTCTCGGTCGCACTCACCAACAACGAGGAAGAAGAGCACACGATGAGCCTAACGCTGGAAGGCACCATATTCCAGATAATGACACTCCAGACGAACGACGTAACAGTCCCACCGCTTTCCTCGCGCACCGTGTTGATCCGGGCGTCAGCACCGGATGACAGTGCAGAGGGCAAGTACGAGGGACAGGTCGTCGTTGATGGAGCCGGACTGGAGCGTCGTATCCCGGCCAGTGTCCGCGTCGTTCCGGAAGAAGAGCAGCTGCTCGACGTGCTGCTAGAGCCGCTGAGTGACGTTGTGGGGCCGGGAGAGAACCTGACGTTCGAGTACACACTGAAGAACATGGGTGAGGCACCGGAGGTCCGTGACATTACCGTGTCCTTCCTTGTGCATCCACTCAACGATCCGTCCAACGTCGTGGTTCGGGACGAGCTGACGGTCGCGGTGGAGGACCAGTGGACGCGCACCCACCGCATGGTGATCCCTGACGATGCGCCGGAGGAACGGTACATGGTCAGCGCGAACGCGTCATACGCCAACTTTGACAAGGTGGCGTCCGCGTCCACCAGCTTCGAGGTATCCAGTCTGCCGCTGCCGTTGATCCTACTGCGCAACATCTTTTTCAACCCGATCACATACGTAGTGCTGTTCGTTCTGGTGCCGGCACTGCTGATCGGACTGCGGTGGTACAACTACTACCGTGCCAAGAAGAAGGCACAGCAGCGGTACGTGGCCCCGCTCGACATGTCCAAGCTGCCGCAGCCGGGCGAAGGCAGTATCAAGGTCGGGAAGATCGCGGAGACGGACAACGACGCGTACATCGACATCGAACAGCTGAAGGTCCACGCCATCGCTGCTGGTGGTACCGGTTCAGGGAAGTCGGTATCGGCGCAGGTCGTGTCCGAGGAACTGCTGAAACGCGGCAACGTATCGATTGTCGTGTTCGACCCGACCCGGCAGTGGACCGGTATGATCAAGGAGAATGAACTGGACGCACTGCTGGACCTGTTCCCCAAGTACGAGCTTGACCCGGACGAGGACCCGATGAGCTTCAAGACGAATATCGTCAAGGTGACGGATCCGGAGCAGGACATCGATATATGGGACTACATGGAGCGAGAAGGCGAGGTCACCGTCATCATGATCGACGAGCTGGAGGGCGGCGAACTGGACGACTTCGCGGTCGGTATGCTGGAGGAGATCTTCAACGGGGATCTCGACGAGACCACGGAACTCTGGTCACTCCTCATCTATGACGAGGTCCACCGTCTCCTGCCGAAGTACGGTGGTAAAGGTGGATACACCAAGCTGGAGCAGGGTCTCCGTGAGTTCCGTAAGTGGGGTATTGGCATATTCCTCATCTCGCAGGTGCTGACAGACTTCCGTGGAGAGATGCGTGCAAATATCGCGTCCGAAATCCAGCTACGTACGAAGTACTCCGGCGACATCCGAAAGGTGAAGAACAAGCACGGTAAGACATACGCGGAACGCGTATCCGGGCTTGAGATCGGTACCGGTCTGTTCGCGAATCCGGAGTACAACCAGGGGCGCCCGTGGTTCATCGACTTCCGTCCGCCACTCCACAGCCCGTTCGCCCTTGACGAGGAAGAAGTCGAACGCTACACCGAGATCCTGAACAATATCCAGGACCTCCGCGACGACATCGACACACTGGAAGAACGCGGCGAAGACGTCTACGACATCA
>CAZCWR010000040.1:0-11854 GCA_964502455.1 uncultured archaeon
GACCGGCCATAGTAATGAAACTGTCAAGTCTCGTATATAAAGGCCGGGGTCGAGACTGGTCCGAACGTTCGGAATGGCAGTGTAGTACAGCGGTCAGCGCTCCACATCTTGCTCAACCCGGTCAGAAATACTGGTCGGCCGGCACGTGGTCGTGGACATGCGCTGTCGGCGGTTTCAGGTCATCGCAGTCCGGATCGGTGCAGACGAGATATGTCTGCAGTGCAGCACACCCTTTGTCGGTCGTTGTGAACGCGATGATGAGATCGCGTTTGATGCCGTCTGGGGAGATGATGCAGGATTCCAGCAATCCGTTGTCACGCAATGTGTCCACTCGTCGGCAGACAGTCTGGACGGAGACAGTGTTGAGCTGGTTTGCGACCTGCTTTAGAGGATCGGCCATGCCGGGAACAATCCAGCAGCCAAAATGAACACGAAGACCGCCAACAAGATATGGGCGGCAAGGACCGCGCCACCACTGTCATCGACCGCCCGCGTCACTGCAAACACCGCCCCGCTGAAGAACAAGGGGATCAACACGAACGGCACCGGCAACCCGTGTGCATCCTCCGGCAACGGTACCCCTTCTGGAGCGTCGATCGTGGTATAAATCCTGGCCAGCCGCCCGTACCGCTCGATCAGGATGCCGAGCGGCCGGTTCATATCGACAGTGAACCGGACATCACCCTTCCCGCCGGCAGACGGATTCTGCGGGTTGAACGACGGATCAGTGACGCGGATGACGAAGTTGTATTCGTTGCGGGTCGCGTTCAACGGCACCTGGCCGGTGACCATGACTGTGGTCTTGGTGAAGGAGCTGGCATCGAACTGGACATTGTCGGTACTCAGGTCCACCCACTGGCAGGATCTGTCGCTGTCGATGCACTGCAGTGACAGGTTGACCGGGCCGCTCCCCGTGTTCTCCAGTTCTAACGGGGCGTTGAATGTGCGGCCGGGATAGCCGAAGAACTGGAACCGTTGTGATCCCGATCCCCGTGTGGACACGGTCCACGAGTAGGCGTCACCGGTCACGTTCTGGATGATGGTCGTGGTCGTTCCACCGCCACCACCACCGCCGCCTCCGTCGTCGATGACGATGGTCGAGTCATCGGACAGGGTGTAGGTGAGTGCAGCCGTGTGCATCCCTTTATGCCACGAACTGTTCGTATGATTCCGGCCGATGATGATCACGAATTTGCCGCTCTCATCCCGGATGGAGACGTTGATCTGGTTGCCGTCCGCGTACGCTTCCAAGGTGCCGCCGTCGCGCTCATTCGGGTTTTTCAGGTTGTCCCAGTTCACTTCGCGGCGGAATGGCAGGTCTTCGGTATGGTTGGTGTAGACCTCGATATTGGAGATGTTGAACCAGACCCGTTCCTTGTCCGAGCTGATGTTCTTCACCTCCTGTGTTCCTGATCCGAGCGTTCCCGGTGGGCAGCTGAACCGGACCGTGTAATTCGAGATGGTACCGGCTGCCAGCCCGACGACGGTATTATTGGCCTGTGAACACTTGTTGGGCGGTGTCACGCCCGTCGTGGTATTTACTGCGCCCCATGCGACCGGTTGCGTGTTATTGAGTTGGAGCTGCCGATGGCCATAATAATTGATCCCGAGCGTGACCTGGTCCGGCTCCGGCTTGAACCCGAACTCTGTGTCGTTGATGAAGTCGCCGCTATACGTGTCGTTGTTACAGTTCGTGGTCAAGTTGCTGGTACCGGCGCTGGCCGTTCCCACCGTATCCGCCGCACACTGTGTGGACAGGTCGACGCCGATAAACTGGAAGCCTTGGCTGTTGTCGGCCTGGAACGCGGTCTCGTTGAAGAAGTGCTGCCGGGACGTGTTCGAGACGCGGCTGCCGTTCTGCGCCTTCTTACGGACGATCTCGGCTTCGTTGGTGAGCCAGTCGCCGCTCCACACCCCGGTTTCGGTCACACAGTCTGTCGCGGGAATAGTCCCGTTGAAACTTTCAGCGGTCACTGCAGTGCCGTGGCTGGCGAACGTGAGATTGTACAGCAGCCCGGTGATCTCGTTGTTGCAGACGGTGACGGACCGGTTGACTTGCTGTGTGTCCAAGGTATGAGTATAGGGATCTTCCTGCAGTCCCGAATCCGTTTCCGATATGTCCACGCTGGTGTTGCCGCTGGTCCGGTCACTCTGGTCGGTCACATCATAGGTACTGGCGACGGGGAGCGTGACATCCAGATCCAGTGAACTGTTCGTAAAGGTCGCGGTCGAACCATCACCACGATACGAGCGGAGATCGGATTCGCCCCGGTCATCCAGGTCGAACTCCAGCCGGGTCAGAGATTGTTTCCGGTCATCCCGGAACAACGTGGATGTGATCTGTGGCATCCCGTTCGATGTGTGCAGGAGGCTGAAGTTGTCGTAGGTGCTGCCGCTGCTCCAGCTATCTTCTGTGAAGCTAAAGTCGCCGTTCGCGTTCGCGTCCTGCTGTGTATCGAAGAGGCCGTTGATGAACACGTCGTAGAACGCGTCCACAACCGCGTTCACCCAGCTGAACGTGACCGTGTTGTCATCGGTCGTGTCCACACTGTAGTTCGCCATCCGACTGTCTGTGGCGCTGTCGTTGAACCAGTCCAAGTGGACGCCGATAAAGTCGCCAGTAGTGCCGCTGATACTCCAGTTGGTCGCATCGAACTGGGTGGCATCACTGAACGTCCGAAGCTGGTTGGAAACGTTGAACGGGGACGTGACGTTGATCTGGACGTTGTTGTCCGGCTGCCGGATCGTGATGCCCTCGCGCAGCACGACCTTCTGATTCGGGCTGGCGGTGAACGTCACCGTGGCGTTACCGGTGTTCCCGGCGGCATCGGTACTGTACACGTCCAGCGTGTATGTTCCGGCCGCGAGGCTGGAGATCGTTGTGTTTGGCGAGAAACTGGTGTTGGCGGCGCCGTCCAGACTGTACTGCCACGTGTTCCCGGATTCGTCCGCCGTCCCGTTGAGCGGGATCGTTGAACTGTTATACGTGATGTTCCGCGGTTCATGCAGTGTGACCGTTGGCGCTGTCGTATCAATCGTGATGGTGCGTTCTGCGGTGAAGTTGTAGTTGCTGACCGTGTCGTTCGCCCATCCTTGGACGGTATACGTTCCGTCGCTGAGCCCGGTGTGGTTCTCCCAGCGGTACTGGCCGGCCGTAGTTGTAAGGGTGGAGTTGGTGCCGTCGAAGGTTTCGCGCACCCAGTCAAGGCCACTGTTCGTATCCGTAGCGGAGATATTGATGAAGATCCAGTCTTGGCTGTAGGTCCCGCTGTCGGTGCTTGTATCCGTATAACTGACTGCAGGCGAGGTCGTGTCGAGCGCCACATACTCGGTCTGTGTCGGTTCAGTATTGTCCACGGTGTCGGTCGAATTGTATTCCAGCGTGGTGTTCCCGTCGGCGGTGATCGTCACCGTCGTACTGCTGCCCGAGTCCGTGGTCCAGCTCCCGCCATCAGTCCGGTAACTGATCGAGTCACATCCGGAGCTGGAGTCCGAACATGTGAGTTCGATATGTGCCTGGTCCTTGTTCTGCCACCCGGACACAGTCCAGTTATCGCTGGTAGTAGGCGCAGCGGTATCGAGCGCAACATATTCAGTATTCGTGCTTTCGATGTTGCCGGCGGCGTCGGTTGCATTGTATTCCAATGTATGGTTACCGTCACCGCTGACAGTAGCCTCGGCCGATGACCCGGCGACAGTTGTCCAGCTGCCGCCATTCACGCGGTAGCTGATCCGGTCGACACCGCTCTGTGTTTCGGACGCCGTGATTTCGATGGTTTCACTGCTTGATGGCTGCCATCCGGATTTGGTGTAGTTATCGGACGAACTCGGGGCAACGGTATCTAAGGCGACGTACTCAGTCTGTGTCGCTTCGACGTTGCCTGCTGTATCTGTCGCGTTGTACTCCACGGTATGATTTCCGTCCTCGGAGATGGTGAGCGTGGTCGAGCTTCCGCTTACCGTGGTCCAGCTGCTGCCGTCCACGCGGTAGCTGATCCGGTCGACCGATGACGTAGTGTCGGAAGCTGTTAGCTCGAGATGTACTTGATCCTTGGATTGCCAGCCGGAAAGGGTCCAGTTGTCACTGGTGCTCGGGGGTGTCGTATCCAGTGTAATCGACCGTTCGGCGGCGCTTCCGGTGTTCCCGGCGTCGTCCTCGGCGAACGCTTTGTACGTGTACGTTCCGTCGCTGAGCCCGGTGTGGTTATCGGCGTAGGTGTTGTCCGCGTCATCCAGCGAGGTGGTGTTAGCGCCGTTGAACTGTTCGATCAGATTTAGTGCGCCGTCGATGCTGTCCGAGCCGGAGAAGTCGACGTTGATCCAGGACTGGCTGTAGGTTCCGCTGCCGGTGGTATCAGCGTTGTACGACACTGTGGGCGCGGTGGTGTCCACGGTAAAGTGGCGTGTGGCCTTGCCTGTGTTCCCGTCCGTGTCGTTTGCGTAGACGGTCACGTTGTGCGAGCCATCGGAGAGGCCGGACAACGTGCCATTGGGCGTCAACGTTTCGTTGGCACCGCCGTCCAGAGATTTCTGCCAGGTATCCACACTTTCGTCCGCCGTCGCGTTCAAATCCAGCGTGGAACTGGCGTGAGTCGTGTTGGACGGGTCATGGATCGTGATCGTCGGCGCGGTCGTATCGCCACCGCCTCCGCCGCTTGTGTCGCCACGTACATCGTTATGCAGATAGAGATTGTTTGCCCAAGAACTGTTGAGCGGCACGTTGAACACCCGGACCTCATCCAGCATCCCATCCATATGCTGATCGTAACTGCCGCCCCGGAACCGCGCACCCACCGTCACATCACGGGCGCTGTTCTGCATCGTGAAATCCGCAGTCTCCAATGTTGCCTCCAGCGACCCGTTCACGTACAGGGACGCATTGTTCATTGCCCCGTTATACACGCCGACCAGATGCACCAGTTTTGTGCCCGGATCGTACCCAAAACTCTGATCCTGTAAGTTATCACTTGAGTCGTACAACGTCAGCCGTACATCACTACCAGCACTGTGATACCGGAACGCATACGAACAGTCGTCGGTGTTGCTGCACGTCCCGCCACCTTCGGACTTGGACACAAACCGGTTATACGAGGTGTCATCCATCTTCACCCATGCCGCCACGGTCAAATTGTTCGTGTCATCCCCGAAATCCGCGCCCGTATCAATCCGCTGACTGCTGCCGGAATCGAAACTGAGTGCTTTGTTGTCGTTAAACCCGTTCCCTGCCGTAACGCTCGACAATGGGCCGTTCACCCACGTCCCGTCCCGGTTAAAGGTGGAGAAGTCGCGGGAGGGACCGCTGGACTCGTTCATATGGTAGAGCAGCTGCAAGTCGCTGTTCTGATACCACGGGTCTAACAGGTACAGTTCCCCATTCGCTTCCGCATCGCTGTAACTCAGGTCACCGGGTTTGATCCCGATGTCGTACTTCTGTTTGTCCTTCGAACGCGGGAGTTCCATCTGCACCTGGAACGTGTACGTCGTGTTGGCAGCCAGCTGAATGTCTTTGACCTCATACCACGTACTCTTCTCGTCATGCTCGAACTTGATGCCGTTCGGCTTTGCGGCGACCGTCCGCCACTGTTTAACGTGGGTGTGGGTGAACTCGTGTGTGTTCGAGGCCGTGTCCGTTTCCTTACTGCTGTCATAGCAGACCGTTGTGGACGCAGTGGTATTCGCTGTCTGATTGTACGTGACGATGGCACTGGTCTTATCCCACGGCTCCCCCACCTCACAGGTATCCACGTCCGTCGTATTGATGCTGGTAATGTTCTGAATCGTGGTCGTGGCGGTCGTGTTGTGCGGGTCATCCATGAAGATTCCGGAGGGTTTCGTCTGATTGTCTTCATATCCGAGGATAATGTCGGTTTTCCCGCTGTGCGTCTTTGATCTCAGCGTCACTGTCACATTTCGGTTGTTGTGGATGGTGTGCGGCGTGACCGCAATGTAGATGTCAGAATCGTTGACGTACACGCGGTCGCCGTCAACCGTCCACTCCTGACTGTCGCTTTCCGCTATGCTGATACCTACAAGTAGGACTATCAGAAGCATTGCAGGCAGGATAAGTCTCCGTTTCAACGTGCTTTGTTCACCTATTTTGTTCTGGCCCAACCCAGTTGTCGTAGCAGGTACCTCTCAGATACTCCAAGAGAGTGTTACTGATCGATGCGGTTCGCATCCCGGTCCGCTCTACCCGTCTTCTCCGCAGCCCAGGCCACTAAATCCTTCTTCTCCATGATTTCACCTCCGTTGTTTCGGCGTTTCATGTTATTATATATTATATAAAACGCCTTTTAAAGATTCGCAACCGGATCGGACGGAGTACAGCGTTCTGAGACAGTCTCTCGAAAACACAGACCCGGAGTCCGAACGTTCGGATAGCCTTATGGGCCGGGACTTAGAACAGATCACCAATGCGGGACCTGTGGCCGACCGTGAAAGACGCCCTCCTCCTCATCCCGTTCTTGATCATCGGCGGCGCTATCCTCTCCCAATTCTTTGGCGGCGGCGTCGTTACAGGAATCATCGCCCTGACCGCGATACTGTCCCTCCTCGGCCGACGCCGCCAGAGACGCACCGGTCCCGAAGACGCCACCAACGACCCTCCACCACGCGAGAACACGGACACAGACGCCGCCACCACTGACAGCCCCGGGCCGGACGTCGAACCACAGTCACAGGCGTATTCATTCAACGATGCCGATGAACCTCGCGAACCACGCAACCGGACCGGCCTCCGCCGCTCCAACGACGAAATCCTCGAAGAAGCCGGGACCAAACTCCGGAACCTGATCGAGATCTACGACGATGGCACGATCAAACTCACCGCTTACGACGACCTCAACCTGTACAGCCAGTTCATGCTGTACGTCATCGCCAAACGCCTCGCCTACGAAGATCAGATCGCCGACACCCCGGACGTTACCGGCGACGAACTACTGAATCGGTTTGGCTACACGAAAGTCGATCTCATGCTCTTCCTGGACGAAGCCGGCGCCCGGCTCACACCCATCTACAGCATGGGATATCGGACGGGGAATATCGACTACGCCACGATCGAAGACATCGAAATCAGGGTCGAGGTCCGGGATCTCGCTGATATCACGGACTGGACCGTGGACGAACAACAAACCAGCCAGTGGCGGATGCAGACCAAGATCGGCCATGCGATGACAGCGCTGGGCGAAGCACGCGACGCCTACGACAACGCAGACGACCGCCACCAGCCACAGACGCGCGAGGAGATCGGACGACATGTGAAAAACGCCTGCGAAGCTGTCCAACAGTATCCGGTCGAGATCGGGTACGATGGGCACTGGAAAACCTTCTCCCAGTATGCGGAAGCCCTGCTCGATTTCCTTGAGGATGATTTGGCCGAGAAAGTAGACCACTGTGTGCCCCGCATGGAACGTGCTCTACGGAACATGGACGAACAGGCAGAAGCGGAAACCCTCTTTTAGTACAGGATGTGTGGAATGATCCGCAAACAGCCCGGTTTCCAGTTCCACGGGTAGCGATAATCCGCACCCTCGTCCGCCATCGCCTGATGATGCTTCACCGCCTCCACGCCTGACTGCTCCAGTTCAAAATGCCGGACCTCGTGGCTGCAGATCTGCAGCAGCATCAGCCGCGAATTGTCCGCCGCAATGTCGATCCGCGCCGGCTCATCCTTGGGAACGTTGCCCGGCCACCGGTGCCCCGTATAGTTCCCAACCAGATACCCCTGGTCCGGTGCATCGGACAACGCCGTCATCGGCAGCAGCGAGATCATGTACCGGTCGCCGACACGGATATCGGTCGGACCGGCTGCGACCGGGTTGGAAAGCATGTACAGGCCACACAGCGAGAATCCTAACAACACGTACGCAAACCACAGCAACCACTGCCGACCCTTTCGTTGCATTACTTGTCCGCCTGCTGCCGTACAACCTGCTTGTCCTCATAGCCGTCCCGGATACCCGTCACCCGGTAATCCACTACAACCGGTTGATCGGCCGCAATCGTGACGTGGGTCGTGTTCCGATCCACCGCCGCCACCATCGCCAAACTATGCGGGGTGACCTGGACCGTCATATCCTCATCAGAGCCGACCGTCCCCGCGAAATGGTCCGGCAACGCAACCACCGTCTCACCGCTGTCAACGGTTACCGTATCCTCGACCACGGCCCGGACCTTTGGACTCTCCTGCGACGTATACACCGCTTCATGCGTCTCATTCAACGTGTGAATCCAGCTTTTCGTCCCATCACAACTCCACGAGCCATCAGCATCATCAATCATACATTTGTAGATGGAGCCATCCCGATCGGCCCGGAAAACGACATCCCCGTTCGCAGCCACCTGTACATCCTCGGTACTACTTTCTTGTGCCAGGAGCCGGACACCGACTGCATCATCAAGCTGCAACCGGTTCCCGACATTACTCGGAGAATTTTCTTTTGTAATCGTATCAACGTTCACAAGACTGTTACTGCTCAGATCGATGTTGCCGCCTGCCGACAAACTCCCGTCTGTGTCACTGATCTGCCAGTCATAATTGCCATTGCCCGAATCCGCCCGGAGCAGGATAGCATTATCTGAGTTGAAGAACATGTCACTGGTACTGCCGGTCGGTGTCTTCTGAGTGTCCGCGAACACGATCCCGGTATCCTTCAAATCGTTGCCGCCCAAGTCCAGGTTCCCACTCATCGTATCCCCTGCCAGTTCGACGTACCGGCCGTCATTGTAGCCGCGATCCCCGACATGGGTAGCACTGGTCGGGTTAGCCACATTCTCCAGCGTATTATCCGATAGGTTCAGGTCGCCCTCTGCGTTCAAACTGCCATCATTCATATCGATGATCCATACATACGCACCGCCGGTAGACGCATCCCGGTCAGCGACGAACCGCAAGTGGTTCTCTGACGCCATCTGGAAATTATAGCTCGGGGCGTCCCCCCCGGTGATCGCCTGTGCATACACCACACCGGCATTCCTGATATCGTTCGCATCAACCGCATCCCCGTCCGGCGAGATGGACACGGTCCCGTTAATATCCAGCTGTGTCCCGGCCGGGTTCAGCCAGTCAACACCGGTAACGTTGTTCCCGTTCATGTCGAGGTTGTTGCTGCCAGCACTGTTGCCACTGGCCAGGACCTCGGACAAGGTGTTGGAGACGCTGCTGCACCGGTATGACCCGTTATCGTAGATTTGTGAGACCACGCCTGAGCCGCTGCACGCCGTGTCGAAGAAGTCGGGCAGATTTCCGAGATTCTGGATGTTGTTCCCGTGGACATCAACATCGCCACCGTACGCCTCAAGCACCGGGTCTGACGCTGCTCCTGCGGCGTGGACGGCTACGAAAGAGAGTGCGAGCAGTGCGACGGCACTGCCTGCCAAGAAAATGAGTTTCTCTCGGTTCCCGACTCGGCCTCGAATCATCAGTAAAACTATATGTTGTAAAACTGGTTTAAAAAGGTTTTATTCTGCAACGATTGTGATCCGCAGCCGCTCCACGTCGCGATCAAAACAGTTCATACTCACCGGATTCTCCGTCACCCGTGCCGGAACTGGATCGGACAGGACACAGGATACCTCCAAGCCCGAGGCCAGCAACGTGTCCCGGTCAGTCGGACTCAATTCAGGCAAGGCGAACAGGCCAGGATGCGTGTGCAGAATCCCGTTCGTCTCCCGTGGACAGCTGAACTGGATATGATTCCGAGTGGTGCTCGTCGTATTCAACGGATACTTCAACTCGTCCACACGATCACCCTCAACCTCCAAGCACCGGCCCTGCTCCACATACGACTCTTCATACGCCTTGTTCACATGCGCGATCTGGCCGCGGGTGAACACGATCTCGCCACCACCGTATGTCGGCGGCTCCATAACCTGGTACCGGAGCTGTTCATCCAGCCGCGGATTTGCCGTCAACACGGCCGCCCCAACCAGTAGCCCGATGAGCAGTGCGACTACGAGGAAGACAGCCAGATCCGCAAATTCGCCCGGCGTATCGATCCGGTGAGGACTGTTGTTCGCCATTACATATCACACCTCTGCTATCAGTCGCGCCAGATCAGCCGGAACGGGTCGATCACCACATTGTACACGACGATGAACGTGATTCCAGCCGCCACGATAGCCAACACCATCAGTTCGTTCGTGAACACCCCGATCGTCTGCAGTTCCTGGAAAAAGTTGCCTGACGCATGGAGCAGGTAAGCCGGGATGATCGAATCCGTAAGCGCGGTGAACAGGTTGGTCAAGAAAAACAGCAGTCCGACACCTGTCAGGGCTGCTTCCGATCCCTGGTATCGGAAAAAGTGGTAGACGATCCCCAACGGTGTGTTGACAATGACGGCTACCACCTTCCCCACGATAATCGCATAAAACAGCTCCAGGTTGAACCGCGTGATCAACAGCCATGCAACACCGCCAGTGATCGTATAAAACAGAAACGAGTTGAACACCAGAGTCTCGGTCATCACCGCAGGTTCGACGGCCAGCGCCAGTTCTGCCGTCTCGGAGACCTGTCCTTCGACCAGCGTTGGAACACCGGAGACGAACGTGCCGCTGAACGCGACCAGACCTCCGAACACCAGTGCGATCAACCCGAACCAGAAGATCAGCTGTGTGGGACGGATGATCGTGTTCGCAACAGCCTCTCCCGGCCGCCCAAGTTTCTGCAATTCCTGCACGATAAGCGTGTTCCGCGGTGAGTGGACGGTCATTCGCGCAAACGGTTTGAGCGCGGGCCGGGTATCAAACCAGCCTTGACCGTCTAATAGTTTGACCACGACGATGGCGATGATACCTCCGTACAGGACAACGCCGTACAGGACGAATTTTGACAGATTTTTCTCGTTTTCAGCACCGCCAAGGCCGTACATAGCGAACAGCGGGAAGATAATCGCTATGAGGAACGGAAGGAACACAAGTACGAGAACTTCGAACAGATCCTTCCGCTGCTTGTCCATGGAAAGAGTTCTTCGGCAAACTGGTTTTTATAAGTATGCCGAGAGGTCCGAACGTTCGGACCGGTTGAGAGAAGTGATCCACAGGGCAGACCGTTCTCTCGAATGCAACTGGTATCCGCCCACCCTCTGCACAAACCTCAATGGCTGCAAGACTGGCAGCAGATAGCTATCTACCGTTCACCCACCTATCAGTACCAGAACGGAAATGACTGCACCCGAATCCGGCCTGACTGTATCACGACGGTCGCTGTTGAAAGCAGCTGGCCTCACCGTGGCGACGGGAGGCGTCCTAACCGCACCGGCTACCGCAGAACAGGGGAACAGCGAGGAGAACAGACATGATCAGGAGAACCGTCCCGAAGGTTTCGGTACATCACCTACTGGCGTCGGTACTTCACCACAAGGTCTTGGTACCTCGCCACAAGGTGTCGGTACCTCGCCGAACTAGACGCCTATCTTGGCGCAGGATCTCCTGTATTCAAGAATATGAGAAAGAAGGGCAGAAAGGCCCGGGGACAGGGGCCTTAGACCCTGTCCCGTGATGGTGGGATGGTGTGAGCAGGTGTTACTGGATTTAACCAGTGACGCCAGCTACGGAGTTGACGTTACGAGCGGCGTCAACGAACTTGACGTCCCAGAACCGTTCACCGTCGGACGCCTTCTCGTCACCGTCAGCCGCTTCGGTACCGTCTTCAGACTCACTGGCCTTAATGCCGAATGCAACCGTCATGGCATTCGAATCATCGAACACGAACTCACTGAGATCGATGCGTGCCCGGTCGTCGCCAACCAGGTCGTCGATTCCTTCACCAGGATAGAAGAAGGTCTCAGTCTTCTTCTCATTCTGGCCAACAGCACCGGAGACTTCAACCCACGACTTCGAAATGCCTTCGTCGTAG
>CAZCWR010000041.1:0-11807 GCA_964502455.1 uncultured archaeon
GGCCGCCAAGGAAGGCCAGCTCGAACTCAACGTGATGACCCCACTTATCGCCCGCAACCTGTTCGACGCACTGGACACGTTGGCCAACGCCACCCGCATGCTCCGCAAACAATGCGTGGACGGCATTGAGGCGGACGAGGACCGCATCGCAGAATTATTTGACGGCTCCACTGCTACAGCGACCGCACTCTCACCGTATCTTGGGTATGACACGGTCGCGGATGTTGTGCAGACAGCGTTAGAGGAAGACCGCACCATCCGGGATGTTGTTGTCGATGAGGGATTGATGGACGAAGCGGATGTTGATAGTATTCTGCAGGCGGAGAACATGACACAGCCGAACGGTATTGACGAAGAGCTGGTGGAGAGGTACATGGGCAGCCGGTAAACCTAAAAAATAAGATGTCTACAGGAAAGTATGGTCCATGAAGACGTTAAAGCACGGTACGGTGTAGACTTTTCGTATGACTCATTTGCTGAAAACATGTTTTCACGGGCGGTTGAACAGACAGATACGCTGGAAGACGCCGCGCACGCGTATGAGGATTCAATGCATCTTTTCCAGAAAGTGTTACAGGCAGGTCCTACCGAGACTGTACGTAACACGGTTAACACCTACATAGATGAGCATGTTGGTGAAGACTTCCGGACGAACAAACTGGGTACAACGACATTACGGAACATCAATTTTGACAGCGTTGAGTTCGATGAACCGCGACGCGACCACAATGGCACATTCTACATCCGGTCACGCACACCGCTTTCAGACGAACAGAAAGAGTGTGTCGTCGACGTATTCGCCGACAGTCTCAATGAGTACCTGCCCGAAGTCTATCGGACAAACATATCGCTTTGCAGACGAAGAGCATATGCTGGACCTCCAGCATGAGGTTGACGAGCAGGACGGCGAACCAGTCATTACGTTTACCGACGATCCAGCATGGAACGGTGACGTAATGCAACAGGTCGCCGAATATTCACGTATCGCAGACGAATACGGACCATCATAACCGCCCCCGTGTACAGGCGACCAATACCCATTAAGCGTGGATGAACTGGTAGAGACGTATCGGAGCTAGTTCTGGTATCTACGCTAGTTTGTAGTACCCTAGGGCAGGGACAAGCGAGTCTCCCACCGTCCAACAACCAGCTATCCACCCTGCATAAAAGAAATGTCCAGCCGCCATTGACCGGTATGTGGATCGACGGAAAAACAGACCTCTGTACCGGTGGCTGGACAGACCCCAAAAACCAAAACATTTATATTTACACCTACTATCTGGTAACACAGGGGTGTGTGGTGTGGAGGAAGTGTATTTTTCGGAGACGGATGATAAGTTGCCGGTTAGTGATACGTATGAGCAGCCGTCGATGGAGACGCTCCGGTCTGCGGCAGAGACGCTTGATCAGCTTGAATCACTTGAGACATTGTTCGGTACCTACCGGGAGAAGATGTTGAAGATGGGGGAGGCAGACGAGTTGCTGGCGCAGGGCTATGAGGAGGATGATCACGTGGTCTTCTACATGGGGAGTGTGGATTCTCCTGAATTCGTGGATAGTTACGTGATCGGTGAGCAGCTTGCGAAACTTGAGGCCGATGTTTCCTCTCTCACCGTGCCGATCGTCGACCACGTACAGACACTTGTATCGGGTAGCGAGGAGGGAGCAGTAGAAGCGGATATGAATGAGGCCTATGCCGTTGTGACTGAAACGTTCAAAGGGGACGCTGATAACACCGATTTGATCGACGAGTTCCGAGAATCGTATCCCGAGGAATACCACATTGTAGACCGGTACGCAAGCCGGCGAAAAAGCTCTTTCCCCGCCAGAGATACATTAGACCGGTTCATCGAGCGATCTGGCATCCCGAATTTCGACGATCTGTTCTCGTACGTCGAGGATGTCGCCCATTTCGTCAAGAAGGAGGATGAACTTCGGGAACATGGAGAGACATTCGAAGACGTCCTCCGTACTGCCCAATGGGCTGAAGAAGCGGAAGAACAGGGGCGTGCACTTGTCCGGGCCACCGTTGACCGCCACGCCAAACGAGTGAACGACGAATCCTCAGTCCAGCCATTCTCCTACGCACTCCAGGAGGAACTCGGTGACGATTCAGACGACGATGTCCGTGGCATCGCATGAACATGCCCTTCGCTATCGACACTCAGACGGCGACAGCGGGATAGTATAAGGGGATACCCCCATATCTTACTCATTTACGTGGAGAAGGAACCGATTAGACTACTTACAGAGCGCCAGTGTCCTCAGATGGAGACGATTGTGTCATATATGCTGGACCGATATCGCCTGACAGGTCCCTGGTTGAAACCGGATCGTCGAATGATTCGTACCGTTCTAAGTACGTATGCAGTTCATCGAGCGCAACTGGCGTGTATTCCGTCCGATCTGTCGCCATGTTGAACTGTTTCCCGGCCGGATCGAAAAACGGGTACTGTTCCGGGACATCGTGGACATGGCCATATGTCAGGACATCGTACCGGCCACCGTGCCTATCTTCCGGGTCATGGATAAGGTAGAATAACTGATCGCCCGTGTTGATCGCAGCATGATGTTGATGTACTGCGTCTTCTGTGAGTACACCAGTAATATTTTCCGGATCATGATTTCCCCGTACAAGCGTAATATCTCCGTTCAATCGACCCATGATTGATGTCATATAATCGATGGAGACATCGCCACCGAACATATCCCCGACAACGTACACACGGTCATCTTCAGTTACTGTCTGATTCCAGTTCGTAATCAGCGTCTCTTCCATCCCCTGGTACGTGTCAAACGGTCGCGCATCCAGCATCTCATCGTTGCCAGCATCACCGAAATGCGTATCGGCAGTAATGTAGGTCTCCATCCCCGCTACCCCTCTCCTACCAACATGTTGTTATTTGATAGTTATAAATCTTTGGGCGGTCGTCGGTACTTATTGCAGCACCTCAACAAATGAGAATAATAACCGGCAAGAAAACTGAGGGACCTGTCCGGGAGGCCACCCCTATGGCAGCTACCCAGGGAAATTAGCATTGACCTGCGGTATCAATCACCAAGGTATTGACACAAAAAGTCAGTTAGGCTGCTAGAGGACATAGCGGTTAAGAACAGGAAATAAAAAGAGAGATACCGGGGAGTTTATCCCCCTTTTTTTCGTGGTTATAGCTGGTCTGCAGCATCGCCAGCAGCGTCTTCTGCCTGTTGCTGCTGTTCCTGGATGTCCTGCATGATCTCCTGGGCTTTTTCGTTGATCTGGTCTTCGTCAACGATGCCTTCCTCTGTGAGTGCGGAGATCAGTGCGTTGATAGTGAGTTCGAGGTTTCCAATCTTTTGCTGGAACATCTGCATGACCTGTTGCTGGTTGGGCTGTCCGCCCTGTCCTTGTCCGTTCATCGTGAAATCACACTACCACGCTTTTCATAGGACTTTTAAAATAGTGGGGAGTGATCAGCGTGCAGCAGCGGTCACTGCCAGAAGGACGTGCCCTGTGACCGGCAAGGTACTAGTTACCCGTCCATTACGTCTTGCATGTCCTGCCACAGGTCCTGGGGGTGGTACGCGGTGTTCCTAGTACGTGTCTGTAATCTGTTGTGCGGCCAGGCGGGCGCCGGCGATATTTCCTGCGAACGGCCCGACCGAGAGGATTGCCTGGCTGCCGGTGACATGTATCGGTGCGATGCCGCCGTCCGCGTATCGCCACTGGAGGGTGTCGTCGTCGAGGAGCGGGAGCTGGTCCGGACCTGTTGCCAGGTCAAGTTCGTCGCTGATCGTTGCGAAGAACGTCTCGTCCTGTGGTTCGAATCCGGTGGCGAGGATGACTTCTGTTGCGAATCGGGTATCACCGCTCTCCAGTTCCAGTTCGATATCTTCCAGGGGGTTACGGGGGTTGTACCGGGCATCGATTACTTCATCAATATCGACGCGGAGTGTGCCACGCTCCTGTGCGGTCTCCACCCGGTCCATCGTGAGCGGTGGTATCGTGGAGTCAAACCGTTCGTCCAGGGCGTATGTGAGCCGGTCTTCTGCGGTGGCCGGTGTGTTCGGAATATCATCATGTAAATTGCCCTGCACATAGTCCCAGTCAGTCCATTCCGGGCTGCTTTCCAGTAACTCCTCTTCGAGTTCGTGGCGGGACAGCATCACCGCATTCTCGGGTTCATAATCGTATAGCCAGTCGTGTACCTGTTTCATGCGACCCATCCCATGATCATACTCGATCTCTCCGATGTGTCCTGCGATCTGTCCGGCGGTGATGCTGCCGCCGATGATGTAGGTGTTGCCGTCAAACGAGTATACGTCTTCTATACGGAAGTCCGGGTCAAACGCGTGGTAGATCGGTGCGTCCGCGTGTTCGTCCCGAATATCCTCTGCCCAGTCCGGCCACCGTGTCTCACCGACACCGACCGCCAGCACCACGTATTCCGTGTCAAACGCTTTATCCGCAGTCTGTACCTGGAGCGTGTCTCCCTCCCTTGTAATCGTCTCAACCGGGGCAGGGTAGAACGTGTCCGTCACACCTGCGTCTTCGGCCACGGCACGGGAATGATCCAGGAACAGGTCCAGTGATGGCCGGTAGTCAGATAGTTCCATATCCTCGTTACTGTCCGGCAGGGTGATGTATTCTGGATCTGGCCCCGCACTGGGCCGGTGCCGCGCAGGGATGAACTCGTCTTCACGACCGTTTTCGCGTGCAAACTCCACAAGGTCGTACGGCTCGGACCCAATGTGGTGGCCGCTGTGCGACCGCATATACTCCATCGCCGTCCCACGTGTATACTCCTCGAACGCACCAAGTGGTGTGATACATTCATCAAACACGGCAACGTCCTGAATATCAAGCCCATTTTCATCCTTCAGAAGTTCACTTGCAACATGCGTCCCGTGTATACCTCCACCTACGACAGCGTACTCCACAAAAACCCCTCCTGTAGTGGCACTATGAGAGCATTCTTATTAACACCACTGCAAACCAAGTCCTGTCAGACGCAGGATTGAAACACTGATCAGCCCCGCCGGTACCCCTGGGACTGCCGACACATCACCAGACAGCAAGTGACTACATCGTTGTGGTCGGCCCCTGCCCCCCGTTGTCGTCGTCTTCATCGTCTTCCCGGTTTTCCCGCTCCCGCGTCACGGAACCGGGATCACGTTTATCGACCTCGGTCGGTTCCGGATCGTCCATCCCGGTCGGCGTCAGGTCGTCGCGGCCGCCGTACATGGTATCGTCATCCGGTGGCAGGCCGGCGTCTGCGTCGTCCGGTCCAGATACGCCTGGCTCGTCAGGACTCATCTGATTCGCCGGTTCCGGAGGTTCCGGCGGCTCCGGGGAGCCTGATCCGGTCCCTGGGGGATCCATACGGTCGAGATCGTCCTGGTCAGGAACGTCTGTGTCTTCAGATCCTGTCTCTTCCGGTTCCGCGGATCGTTCGGGGGCGCGTTCGTCTTCCGGTGCCGGGGGCTCATCCCCGTTGCGGTGTTCCGAACTGGAACGGTCTTCTGTGGTGTCGTCCGTATCGTTCGCGTCCTGATCGTCGGTGGGCATGGTGGTGTGGTATGGGGGAGGGCATGAAAAACGTTGCCCGTTCTTCGATCGGCCCTGTTCGTGGTACCGGTACCGGTGTATGGCAGGATGCAAGCGGCGCCGTGGCATATATAGGACACTGCAGCGTATAGGGTACTGACGGCCCATGTCATTCACCGTACATCTCGGTATCGTCTTGTTCGCCGGTCTGGTGACATCGTTCGTCTGCGGACTGGGTGCGCTCCCGTTCTTCGTCGTGGACGAGTTCAATGACCGCTGGACCGTGGCCCTGTGGGGGCTTGCCTCCGGTATCATGGTCGCGGCCTCATTGTTCGGCCTGATCTTCGAGGGACTGGCCGGTGGCACTGCGGTACAGGTTGGAACCGGGGTACTGGCCGGTGCGGTGCTTGTCCTCGTATCGGACCGGGTCATTGCCGGATACGAGTTCCGGCCACGGGAGATTCCAGAGGCGGATTTCCGGAAGATACTGCTCATCTTCGGGGTGCTCACCGTTCACAGTTTCCCAGAAGGCGTCGCCATCGGTGTGGCGTTCGCCGATCTCGGGTTTGGCAGCGGCTGGCAGCTGCTCGGTGTTACCATCCCGGCGCTGGCCGTGTTCATGACGATCGCGATCTCCATCCAGAACATTCCGGAAGGACTGGCGGTGGCCATTCCGCTCCAGACGTACGGCATGGACAAATGGAAAGTATTTGGACTGGCCGTGTTCTCCAGTATTCCACAGCCGATTGGCGCCGGTATCGCGTACGGTTTTGTACGTATCGCCCGGGAACTCCTGCCGTACGGGTTCGGGTTCGCCGCCGGTGCCATGATCTTCCTTGTCGCCCACGACATGCTCCCGGAAGCACTGGACCACGGCAATGACCTGCCGCGGAACGGATTGAAAGAGATCGTCATCGGACTGGTAATCGGGATCGTCCTCATGCTACCGCTGCTGTGGATCACCGCGTTCTGACCATGACCTGTCAGAAACTTTGGAGGTTCGTCAGCTGCTTCACAGATTTAAGATTAGGACATGCTACATACCTGTATGTCTGATAATACCGGGTATACCGACGACACGCACCACCACTGTGATGGTCATCACTCGCATCACGCCGATCACGACCATACACCGACCGATACCGCACCCAGTGAGTATACCCCTCGTGATACACCGTTCACCGATACCAGGATCTATGAAACAGTGATTGATGAGTATGATCCCGGTCAGTCATCAACGCTGAGAGATGCCGAGGATCAACTTAAACACGTTCTTGACGACCTGCCCGGCCGACAGTACAGCAAGTCACGCGGTGGAACGCTGAAGGATGACCTGACGGTTCGGTATGTCCACTTCCGACTCTCCGCACCTGATACGGACGATCAATCGGAAACACCCGACAATACGTATCTCAGAGAGATCGATGTCGTTGCGATAGGTGCCGAAGGAGACGAAACGTCTGGATACGGCCTCATCTTCAGCAATCCCGGGGGCGCATTCATGGATGCCGAAAACGACATCCGGAATAGAGACAGTGTCCAACAAGAAGACGATTTCGCCAAAGCGATAGTTGATGAATCTCCTATAACCCGCCTGGAACACGACACCCACGATACGGGCGGTTAACCCCCGGTGGAACGACCTGCTGGAGCTTGGCCGGGGATACCGGCCGGTGTCGTCTTGATGCTCCCCTTACTCCGGGCCACTACGGTCTGACAAGCTGGTAACTGGATTATACCAGCGATGTTATTTGACCGTTCGTTCTATTGGGGATACGACGCAGACTACGGCGGTGAGGACAAGAACAGTGCCCAGAATGGTGGCAAGGAATGGTTGTATCAGGTTTGCCAGTTCCGGTTTGATTCCAAACCATTCCACGGACTTTGTCATGGCGAACAGAAAACCTGTACCCATTGATGCGCTGTATGCGATCCAGAATTCGGAGATTTCGGATTCATGAAGGAAGTTGTGAAACCCCCAGAAGAGTGCCAGCAGGAAGAAAACGGCACCCAAACCATCGATCACACCAATGACCATATTACTCATACCGACAGCACCTCACGCCAGTCCTCCCGTAAGTGTTCATCTATCACGTCTTCAGCACTGTACATCGCTGTCACCCAGAATAGGAACCCACTGAGCATGATCCCGACCACATGCTCCACCACCTGAAATACAGTCGGGAACATGACATGCTCCAGTACGGTCGCTACAGTACCGATAAGAAACATGATGTACGCAGAGTAGAACAATCTATTCCGGTACTCCCGGTACTGCAAGGTGATCGGCCCCGCCCCTACGAGAAGCAGTACGAGAAGCAGTACCTCGTACAGTTCGAACGACCCAATCATCGGGTGTATTACCTCCTGCATATTTTATGGTCTATACGCATTACACGCGCTCCACACTTAAAAAGAAATATGTCCGGGGAAATCCCCCCCCTTGTGCCGCCTTGATAGAACGAGCTATTCCATCTCCTCTTCCAGCGGCGGAACGACCTGCTTCTTCCGTGACATGACACCGGGCAGCGCTGCCTGTGCATCTTCCACTGTCGTGTCCAGCGCGTCCTCGAACACGTCCACATGGTCGCCGACGAAGAACGCTTCCGTGTCCTCTTCCAGCAGGTCGGTCACCAGCAGCGTGAGGAACTCGTATCCACGCTCCCCCTGGATCTCCTGCATGGCGTCGATCACGGCCTCTTTCTGTTCCAGAACCTGTTCCGGTGTGACGGTCTCGACCTGGCCGATGCCGACGGTCCCGCCGCCCATGTCGTACTCCTTGAAGTCACCGGTCACCATCTCGCGCGGCGTCTTTTCACCGAGCTTGCTCTTCTGCTGCAGCAGTTCCTTGCCGTATTCCTCGACATCCACGCCGACGATGTCCGCAAGCTCCTGCGCGATCTCCTCATCGGTCTCCGTGGTGGTCGGTGACCGCAGTACGACGGTATCGGAGAGGAGGCCGCTCAGCAGCAGGCCGGCGATATGTTCCGGAATCTCAGTATCGTGCTCGCGGTACAGTTTGGTAACGATGGTGGAGGTGGAGCCGATCGGTTCGATCCGGCAGTGGATGGGCTGTCCGGTCTCCACGTCGCCGACGCGGTGGTGGTCCACGATCTCCACGACCTCCGCGTCCTCCATGCCGGGCGCAGTCTGGCTGTACTCGTTGTGGTCCATAAGAACGATCTGCCTGTCCGCTGCGTCGTCGAGCATGTCGGGGTCATCCACGTCGAACCGGTCCAGGACGAACCGGGTTTCCGGGTTGATCTCTCCGCAGCGCATCGGCTGTGCGTTCTCGTTCTGTGCCTGTTTGAGGTGTGCGTATGCGATCGCTGAGCAGATCGCGTCCGTATCTGGTTGCTGGTGTCCAACAACGTATCGTGTATCTGTGTCTGTCATGACGTATCAACGGTATCCAATACCGGCACCAGCAATAAATGTGTTTGGCTCACGAAAGAATATTTACAGGTGGAATCCGAGCACGGTCGCGGTGAGGATGACGGCGGACAGGATGCTGTACAGGTGGATGCGCCGCGCCTTCCGGACATCCCGTTCACGGGCTGCCCAGTCCTCGACGTCCTGTCGGTCACTCCCGTCCCCACTGACATCGTAGACACCGCTGGCCGCAAACCCGGCACAGAACTGCAGGTATCCCTGATACGTTCCTTCGAACCCGACAACCAGTGCCAGGAACAGCGCGACCGCAGCAAACGGTGAACTGAACGGGGTACCGCTCACGAGAACGGTGACGGCGAGGATACCGCCAACAGCGCCGAATGCGTATCGTTTCCGCTGTTCTGTATAACCGATATTACAAAACCCGGGCTCATATGTCGTGTCAGCAGCCATACATCCTGTATACCGGTCCAGATTAAAAAGATAGGTGCACAGTTAGTCACAACCGGCATCAACGTTCATCAACGCCGATATCACCATACCTCTCCTGTATACACCGGTATGCTTCCCACTGCGCCATACCAGGCATACGGTGAGAACCTTCAACTACTTTTATGTCAGAACGGTACAGGCACTCTTCAGCCGTGCGTTCAGCGGATGTCGCTCATGCCGCCATGACGGTTGTGGATGTGGCGGCGGAGTTGCCGCGGCGTGTTGAACTCCTCGTTGCATATATCGCAGGCGTACGTGCCCTCGCGCTCGTCAGGGTGCTCTCGGCCAATGTGCCGTTCCAGCCGGCCGGATGTTCTGAATGGAGTACCGCAGACATCGCAGCGGTACTCGCCAGGGGGTAAGGCGAACCGGTCATCCGCCACGGAACATCACCCTGTATACGGTCGATAACGGACTGTTACTGCCCATGTACGACCTCTGCGTGTTCCTGTAGCTCTTCCTCCGAGTCGAAGGGAATCCCCCAGACACCGCAGACCAGCGAGTCGTTTGCCATGGTGATACAGCACCGACGCAGAGAAAATGTACCAATACTTATAGGACGACCGGTAAATTCGGGGAACTCCTCTCACTGTAGTACGTTCACCTGTACCGGACCTGCGACTTGTTGCGGTTACAACGGCGATACCGCCAGCCCCTGCATCTGAGACGCATAGCACCACCTCCCTGGAGAATACGAACGGTCAATCCACGCCCATTCCTTCGTCCTCGCGCTTCAACCCCTTGTAGTACCGTTCGATGATATCGAATATGTCCCGTATCGGTCCGTGCTCTGCCCGTTCTACATCGTCCGTATCCTCCCCGGTGTCATCGTCGGTATCCGGAGAGTGGTCGCCCGGATGTGGTGTCCGCCCCATCACACCCCGTATGTGCAGTCCGCACTTATATGCGATCCGCATACCAGGCTTAACGGGCGTCCCACCCGCGTACAGCCCACGGATTTGCGTACTGTTAAATACCGGTAGCAATACTGAATAGGTATGCGGACATGGATTCGTGGCGCGAAGGCGCTGATACTGGAACCTGAAGCCTTCTTCCGGGAGCACGAGGAAACACGGACCAGTCCGGACCACGCCGTCATGTTCCTGGTGGTAGCATCGGTGATACTCGGCGTCCTCCGGTACACGACGACACCGTTTTACGCTGGTACGACGGACTGGTACCGGCCGGTGATGGCCAGCATCCTCGTCATCCCCGGGTTGATTTACACCACAGTTATTACCAGCCTGTTCGCACAGGCCGTCATCTCCCGGGGCCTCAGTCCAGGGAAAAACGGCGAGGACAGAGGTATTTTATCCGCGTACAAGCGGACGTTTGCCGTGTTCTGCTACGTGATGGTCTTCCCGGCACTCCTACTATGGATCCCACCGTTCCTGCCCTGGTCCATAACCGCCCTCCCACTTATAATTGCTATCGCAACATACACCACATACAACGCGCTTTTCGGGCTTGCCGTCTACCATAATCTCCCGGTCCTGGCAGCGGTCTGTGAGCACCCTGGAAACATTAGTGAACACAACACCTCTGTAAAGGTAATCACCCTTGGGACTGTCCTCCTGTTGATTCTCCAGTTCACACTGATCGGTGTCCCTGACATACTCCTCTAGATACATACTCCGTCTATAGCCGTAATCCTCTACAGCACTGATTCAGGATCCGTCCAGTCCATGTCGAAATCCTCCGCCACACGCTGATACGTCAGATCACCGTGAGCCGCGTTCAACCCGTTGATAAAGCCGTCATCGTCACGTAACGCGTCCTTCCACCCGTTCTCCGCGATCTGCAGCACGTACGGTAACGTGGCGTTGGTGATAGCGAACGTCGCAGTCCGCGCGTACGCTCCCGGCATGTTCGTCACCGCGTAATGCGTCACACCGTGCTCCTGGTACACCGGGTCCGAGTGCGACGTGGGCCGTGTCGTTTCCACGCAGCCCCCCTGGTCCACGGCCACATCCACGATCACGGAGCCATCCCGCATCATATCAAGATGTTCTTCCTGTACAATTTTCGGGGCTTTGCCGCCCGGCACCAGAACCGCACCGACCAGCACATCGGTGTCAGGCAACACCGCTTCCAGGTTATGCGTATTGGAGATGCGGGTGGACACGTTTGACGGCAGGACCTCATCAAGCTCCTCCATCCGCGCCTGATCGATCTCAAGTACCGTCACGTCAGCACCGATCCCGGCAGCGACCCGTGCCGCGTTCTCTCCGACGGTACCGCCACCCAGTACCGTGACGTGCCCCGGCTCCACACCGGATATGCCCGGCAGCAGGACGCCGCTGCCATCGTTATGCTTCGTCAGGTAGTACGCGCCCATCATCGGTGCCATTCGTCCCGCGACCTGGCTCATCGGTCGCAGCAGCGGGAGGTCGCC
>CAZCWR010000042.1:0-11784 GCA_964502455.1 uncultured archaeon
CTTGACTGCGCCCTTCGTATCGAGCGCAACAAGGTCGCTCATTTTCATCTCTGCAATATCGACAATATCTTTCAGTGGCATGTTCGCGATCTTCACCGTGTTCGGTTCACCGCTGCCGCCGTCGATGCCTGCCTTGTCCTGCAGCAGTGCTGCGGCCGGTGGTGTGCCAACAGTAACGGTGAATTCGCCGGTCTCCTCGTCGACTTCGACATCGACCGGGACCTCCATGCCTTCGAATCCGCCGGTCTTCTCGTTAATCTCATTGACTACTTCGCCCACGTTCACGGGAAGCGGTCCGAGTGCTGGACCGAGCGGTGGGCCTGCGCTTGCGTTTCCTGCTTCGACCAGGGTTGAAATTTTCTCCGTCACTCGAAAATCACCCTGTGATTTTCTGCGTGACCCGAAACTCTCTGAGTTTCACTCATATTATCGTACCTCTTGTACCTCCGATGTCAACTTTTTATTCATCACTGCGTTTCCGCAGCAGGTCAACTGAGATGGTGACAGGGATTGGTACAGCGGCTTCCAGCAGTTCGATGGTGGCCTCGCGGTTCGCGTCGTCGATCCGTTCGATCTTGGCTTCTTCGCCTTCGAACGGGCCGCCGGTCACCTCGACCGTGTCGCCGATCTCCAGTTTGATTTCGCGTGGTTCCTCGGAGAGGAACTTTTCCAGTTCTTCGATATCGACCGGCTCGTCAATCACGCCGCGGACGTGCCGCATGTTCTGGACGAGTGTTTTCACGTCGCCTTCAACGCCTTCCACAAAGATGTACCCTTTCAGGTCCTGTGGGTAGAACACGGCCTGGATTTCCAGAGCCTTGTTCTCCACCTGTGCTTCCAGCGCGTTCACAACCGTCTTCTCCCGCCCGCGTGTCGTTCGTACCGTAAGGATTGTCATCGTGTCCGTCACCGTTCAGTTTTGGTGTTACAGTCCGCTCGCTATCAGCAGGTTCGCCACCGCGTAGATCAGGAACCCGATCGTGCCGATAATCAAGATACCTGCACCTGTTACTTTGGCACTCATCACGAACTCCTCCCGATCCGGCTTCCGCGTAATCTTCAACACACGCTTCCATTCCTTCAACGTATCCCGGATTCTGCTTACTACCATGCGCGACACCTCTGACATCTCTGTATAGCTACCTCTAGAGTCGGAGAACCAGTGCAACACAATGCACGTTCTCTCCTGCCCCGAGAGGCAGTCCAAGCGAGACACTACAACCCTGCAAAGCAATATTTATAAATGAGAGGCCACGGGCCGAGGAGATTTTCCAGGGTTGCACCCCAGTTGGTGCACAAGGGTCGGACGGCGTCTGATACAATTAGCTCTCTGCCAAGTCGTTACATGCCTGCTGGACCTCGTTGTCAGTCAGGGCAACTGGTTGGCTGGATGCACGCCATGTACCGTCCTGTTTGCCGACCATCAGGTACCGACCATCACCAAGGTCAAGGAGTGCAGTGGGCACCTGGAAATCATCGGGTCCTGCTATTTCGGCGCAGGCACAGCCCTCGGGGGTGTACCCGTTATTGGATGCCCAGTCTATTGCCTTGGTACAGGTATCGCTACCGTCTCCACTTCCTGGAAGATCACTGTCCAGATTCTCTATCAGTCCGGGGTGTTCTGAAATGTAGTAGCCTCCCCCGATAACGACAGCTAGGGCCACCAGGATCACTGCCGCAGAGCCACTGCGATTCATAATTGAAGAGATGTGTTCACCCTGTATAAATAGGTTAGCGCTCAAAGACGCGAAGTTCTCCTGGGGCGAAGGCATCCTCATCGAACAGCGGTGTGGCCTCACCGTCCAGGGCCATGTACGTCGTACCGCAGTTCCCGGCGTGGCATCCGGTCACGAAGTTGTCCGGTGTCTCCCAGTACACCTGTGACCGTGACATCGCGCTGTAATCCTGTTCCAGTGTGTCCAGGGAGACTGGTAGACCAGCTGTATCGGTATCGACATAGAGAAAGAGAGAAGAGAGGATGGTGGTGCGTCCGCTACTTACACGGCAGCCGAGATCAGGTTACAGCGTCGTACATGAGTGCTTTGGATTGTGGATCGATCCGGACGCTGTAGTGGTCGGCACCTTCGATGACGTGATTTCTGGCACCGTCTAGTTCGGGGCTGTCGTCGTGCTTCTCGTGGCCGTCGATGAACATGTGATCCTCCGTGCCGCGGATGGTGTGGTATTCGATGTCTCCTGGGGTTTCGTCTTGGTTCAGGTCGTACAGATCGCCGTGGTCGGCATCGGTCAGGGAGATCAGATCTGGAGTCCAGAGACCACACCCCATGCAGTTGTACGTGTCGTTGATCGGTGTACCATGGTTGGCGCCGGCAATTCCAACGAACGTGTCTACGCTGTCGTATCGGTCTTCTTCCTCCATCCAGTATCGTGCACCGGTGACGCCGAGACTGTGGCTGATAAGGTTGATGCTGTCTGCACCGGTGTAGTCCATGATGTCGGTGACGTATGCTTCTAGTTCGTCCCGCATCGTGTCATGGTCTGGACCGGATTCGCTGAACGTGATCGCCCACAGTTCGTCGCCGCTGTACCCCTGGTCGAGAAAGTATTCTGCGTGCTCGTCCCAGTCCTCGGCGACATGCGTATTCCCGGGGACAAACAGGACGGGGGTGTTGTTGGCACCGGGCTCCGTCTTGTGATACGCGTGTCCACCCCGCCCGCCGTACTGTTGCTTGGTATCAATATCCTCTGGAAGATTGCTGTCTTCCAGCCGTTCGCCCCGGGTGTACCGCATCCCGTGCCATCACGGCTGGCAACCGTACATTGTTCTTGGCGAGCGATGATGCCAGCGCCATATTGTATTCGATTTGATCGGCCCATACATTGTACGGAGTGCTGGCAGTGTCGTCTGGTTCTTCCATTGACATATAGTTCTCCCTCCCCCTGCAGCATATATTTATTTGACCACTTATATTTGTTACTATTTAGTGACAAAAATGTAAGTAGCGAGTGTGGGATGGAGATATAACAGGAAATCAAAGAGGAAAAAGAGGTATACGGGGCTGTTCCCCTCCTTACGTGGGAACAGCTATGAGACCAGGTCGCATCACGCTGTGATGCTCACACGAACTCGATGCCGAGTTCTTTCTCAATCTCCTTGTTGTATTCTTCCTGGTACGTGTCTTCCGGCCCGAAGATCTGTGGACTCTGGACGCCGGTGACGATAATCATGCTGCGCAGTGAGTCACCGAGTTCTTTGATGACCTGTGCACCCCAGATGACCTTGGCCTGTTCGTCCAGTTTTTCAGACACGGCTGTCACGACGGACTGTGCCTCCTTCAGTGAGAGGTCGCTGCCGCCGGACACGTTGATCAGTGCGCCGTTGCCGCCCTGAATGTCCACGTCCAGCAATGGGTTGGTCAGTGCTTTCTGGACGGCTTCGGCGGCGCGGGACTCGGAATCGCTCTGTCCCATACCGATCATGGCGATACCTCCTTCGCCCATGACGGCGCGGATGTCCGCGAAGTCCAGGTTGACCAGTCCCGGCTTGGTGACCAGTTCTGTCACGCCTTTGACCGCGTTGACGAGGATCTCGTCCGCGATCTTGAACGCCGTATTCAGTGACACGTCCGGTACGATCTCAAGCAGCTTGTCGTTTGGAATAACGATCAGGGTGTCGACCGTACTTTCCAGTTTTTCGAGGCCGCGACGGGCGTTTTCCTCCCGGGATTTGCCTTCCATCTTGAACGGGAGTGTGACGATGCCGACGGTCAGTGCGCCCTGTTTCTTCGCGATCTCTGCGATGACCGGTGCGGAACCGGTACCGGTACCACCGCCGAGTCCACAGGTGATAAAGACCATGTCGGAATCGGCCGTCGCCTTCTTCAGTTTATCTTTATCTTCCTTGGCGGATTCTTCGCCGACGCTCGGGTCTGCACCAGCGCCCAGTCCACTGGTCAACTCCTTCCCGATCAGGATCTTCTCGTCGGCGTTCGCATACAGCAGGTCCTGTGCGTCCGTGTTCACGGCAAAGGTCTCTGCACCGGTGATACCGACCTGCATGAGGCGAGAAATGGTATTGTTACCGGCTCCCCCCGTCCCAACGACCTTGATATCGGCCTTGCGTTCCTCAATAAGTTTACGCAGTTCCTCGTCTGCCTTGTGATCCTTCGTGTTCTCCGCTGGCAGTGGTTCGTTGTCCTGATCCTTATTCTCTTCGATGATGTCCTCCATAGTTATTCCCCTTAATTTAATTTTTGTGTCTCATACGTGCAACGCACACGGTCTCTGGGCAACCGCTAACGCCACTCGTACGTCGTCTTGGGAACAAAGAATTATATAAATGATGTAAACAGGCACCGTCGCTCGCACAGAGTTAGCTGATCGTAACGCGCTCGACGCCCTTGATCAGCGCCAGTTCGTCATTGAGCTGGTCTGTCAGTTCCTGGTTGTCGAACCCGTCGGGGAACGTGATCTCCAGTTCGCCCTCGTCCGCATCGAACTCATACGTTACTTCGTCGTTCTCGTCCAGTCCGTAGAATGCCATCACGGCTTCGACACGGTCCTCCGGATTGTCCAGCACCTCGAGCAGGTCGATCTCGTATTTCAGGTCTTTCCCGGCGAGCGGGTGGTTGAAGTCAACGCGCACTCGGCCGGAGCTGGTGCTGAGAATCTTGCCGCGGCGTCCGTCCACCTCGATGACCAGTCCGCGGCGGGGCTGTACTTCGTGTTCGTCGAAGTCGCTTTCCGGGATGGTCTTCACATCGTCGCTGCTGCGTTCGCCGAACGCGTCCTCCGCTGCGATTTCGACCTCTTTGGTGTCGCCTTCCGCCATGTCACGGAGCGCGTCCTCGAGTCCGGGGATGACGTGACCGGCACCGACAAGCACGTTCATCGGTCCGAGATCCATGTCGTCAATGTTGTGTCCTTCCGCTTCTGCGATCTCTTCCCTGGTCAGATCGAAAATCTCGCCCATTGGCAATGTGCGTCCGATGTAATCAATCCGTACAACGTCTCCGTCCTCAACCATCTATATACGCCCTGTGTAGACATCACAGATTAGCTATAAAAATATCCCGTGGAACGGTGGGGGTATGGGTATACTTGGACGCGCGTTTGCGGACCGGGACTGGCGTGATGATCTGGACCCGGAACTGGTCCGGAAACTCGAGAAGCTTTTGAAGCGGACGAAGACCTATGAGGATGCGTACAAGAGTGCGGATACTCCGGCGATGGCCCAGGTCTGGGTAGCGATGGCGGAGATGTTCTCCCAGATGGAGCGGATGAACGCCCGTATCCGGAAACTGGAGCAGACACAGCAAGAACTGCTCGAGGGAATCGAGGATGAGGCACTGGAAGATGAGGAACTACGCCGCAGCCTCGAGAACTACTGATACCATGAGAACTGAGGGACGTTTGCTGTTACTGTTTGTTACTGGTGCCGTTACTGTTTCTCCAGTTCCAGCGTGTCACCGCTAATGTTGAATGAGAGTTCGTCGCCTTCATCCCAGGCCAGTGCGCGGGCGATATCCGCGGAGAGCTCGATGACGGTGTGGTCGCTGTCATGTTCCAGCACGTACACCGTATCTGTCTCGTCTTCGCTGAGGAAAACAGTTTTGTCCACGATGCTGCGAAGAGTAGACCCGATCTGCTCCGCGGTCTTCTGGTCCTGCTTGAACAGTGCAAGGTCCAGGGAGAGCGTATCGGTGCGGTCGTTCAGGTCCTGGAGGAACCGGGAGACATCGCGTTCCGTGTTGTACGTGAGCAGTGCGGATAGAGAGTCCACGATGAGCAGTGCCTCGTCGGCGTCCATCCGGTCCGCGGTCAGGGAGACTGCGGTCCCGACGTTGGTCAGGTTCTGTGGACTGTCGAGGAATGTAACGTTTTCCCGGTCGACCACGCCCTCGTCTGTGATGGTTTTCGTGATGGTGTCCACGACGTATACGCCGTCCTCTGTCAGGTGGTTCTTCTTCAGCAGGTCGTGCAGGTGGACGTACGGCCGTTTCGTTGCCACGTAGATGATTGGCCGGTCGTTGTCTGCCGCCTGTTTGAACAGTTCGACGGTGGATGTTTTGTAGTCTGCTGCACTGACCTTTAGCAGGAATACCGTGCCATCAGTATTACCGCGGATAACTTCCTGTATCTTGCGTTTTTGCATTGTTGACTCGGTATTGTTGGTTGTATGTATGATTACTCTGTCTGGTCAACGGTGAACGCACAGTGATCGTATCCGTCGTCCGCGCATTGTGTTTCTGCACACATGACACCGGTATCGAATACTTCAGTGAAGACGCCGCCCAGGAACTCTTCCAGTTTCGCGTGCCATCCTTGGCTATCACTGTCTGGATCTGGTGTGAGGGTGCCTTCTGCTACCTGTTGTTGGGGGTCAAACGCGGTCAGCTCGAAGTCCGCCATCCCGTGCGTTGTGATATAGGCCTGTAGTGCGTCCTTGACCTGTTCCTCGCCTGCACCCTGCAGGTCGTGGTCTCGAGCGAATTCTCGACCTTCTTTGAACCCGCGCTGGTGGAGCAGTGACTGGCCGTAGATATCGTCTTCAAGCACGTGTTTCAGGCCGTCGACGATCCCCAGGTGTCGCTCCTCGGTCTCTCCGTCCCGCACGATCACGGTAGGTGTTGCGATCACGTCGTGTTCCCGTGCCTGGCTCCGGTCCTCTGCCACGTCGATGACCTCGGCACCGATCCCAGATTCCTTCAGGTAGGTGATCGATTCACGATAGCGGTCCAGTAACTGGGGTTCCGTCTTACTGGAGTAGAATATCAGCACGTCACAGGTCTGATCTGTTTCAGTGGATGAATCCGTCATGGTGGGTGTCCTCGTCATCGGTTACAGGCTGGAACCGCCAGATAGGACGGCATATGGACGGCACGTCTGCGTCCGCAGGGGGCAGGCAGCTGTATCGACGTACCGGCACATACCACGGTACGCATCTTTGCTACATATACCTTATGGCAGGAGACCTGATGCAGGTGAGGGCTATCGACAGATTGCGGGGGATGTGAGCCCGTCGTGACGGAAACTGGGCTACGTTGTGTCGCCTGTGTCCACTTCCTTGAACTGCCAGACACGTCCAATGATATCACTGTCAGCACGCAGTGGCTGTGCGTACCGTTCGATGACGGTCCCGTCCTTCATCTGCACCAGGTCCTGCGCCTCCTCTTCCGGGTGATCGACGAGGTATTCGACCCGTTCCTTGAACTGTTTCGGGTGCTTCACCTTGTCCTTCACGTGTTCAACGGCGCTGCTGGCATCGCCGGAAGACATGATATCTTTCGGGAGATCCCACATCTCGACGAGGCGTTGGTTGTACCGCCGAAACTTGCCGTCCAGGTCCGTGATGAGGATGGCCTCCGAGGACACGTCGAGGGCGGCCTCAAGCAGTGACAGCATCTCTTTCCGTTCCTCTGCCAGTTCTTGTTTCTCCTGCTCTGCTTCCTCGACTTTTTCCTCCAGTTCCGGTGCGGTCCGCTTCATCGCCAGTTTCAGGCTGGTCAACGTCCGATCAAATGCCTGGGCGACACCTCCGATCTCGTCATTCCGCTGCTTCAGTTCCGGATCAATAGTGACCTCGAGATTCCCGCGGCTGATGTCATTGATGATCTTCTGCAGCCGGTTAAGCGGATGAGATATCCGGCGAGACAGGTATAATCCAGCGACAGATCCTATAAATACTGAGAACAGGCTGACCAATACTGTCAACTGCGTGGTATGCTTGAATGCAGTGTAGGTGTTAGCAGCGGTGATCTCCCGTTTTTCATTGATATGGGGGGATAACGTGTGATGATAGAACTGCATTGTGGACGTATTCGTGGACGCGATGCGTTCCAGCTCGGTGATGACATCCTCCGGTGGAGCGCCACGGTCCTGCATCGCTATCGCGGTGGTAATCGTCTGGATCGTGTTTTCATTCGTTTCCCGTAGTGTATCTCCCAGATGCAGTGATGGCTGCTGCAGGTAGATCTGCTGCGTATCGTTCAATGCGGCCAGGTGGTTCTGTGCATACTCCCGGTACGCCGGGTCATCTGTGATAGCGTATATCTGGGTGTTGATGATGGCCATGTGGAGATGTCGGCTCATCTCACGTGTAAGATCCAGTTCTCTCACGGTGTTCTGGTCGTAAACGGTAAACGCCTCCTCGGCGCTGTGCAGCCCAGTCAGTGTCACCATCCCCAGGCCGGATATCAGTAGTGATATGCCGAGAAAACCGATCACGAGTTTCGTGCGAAGCATCATCGCTATTCACCATGGCTGTCAGAGGGGTGTCATGAGGCTAGTCATTACTGAGAAGGTCCAGTGCCTCTTCCCGGAAATCTGTGGCTTCATCAGCGGTCAGTACGCCGTCCTGTTCCAGACGGTCAATATACTGTTTGACACTTCCCTGGGAGATGCCCTGGTCTGCCAGTTCCTCAAACTCGGTTTCACCCATCGGACCGAGCGCATCAACGAACAGTGACCGCATCTGTTCCTTGACCGTTTTCTGCACTTTCCGGGCAGTCCCGGAGAACACGCCTTCGAATGCCGATACCGGACCCCCGATGTGTATCCCGGTACTGCTGGCGATCTGGTACTGATGCAGGTATTCGTCGTGCCGTGTCCCGCGTGTCTTCAGGACGCTGATCACGCGACTGAGCTGCCCCTCTGTCTCTGCGTACTTCAACAGGAACACGTTATCGGTCAGCGTTGACAGGTTGCTCTCCGACAGGCTCTGTGATCCCATCAGGTTGGGGGTGGAGGACGTGACAAGTCCCGTCACCTGCCGGTTCTTCAGGTATCCGACTGCTTTCCGGGCGAATGTGACATAGTCCTCCTGCGGGTACGTGTTCCCGATGGCAGATAACGGGTCAAGGACAACGCGCTGTACGTCCTGTACCTCGATCGTCCGCTTCAACTGGTCTAGATGTTCCTCGGGGAACAGGGACTCCGGATACTGGCTGTGGATGGTCAGTGACCCGTCCTCAATATACTGTTCCAGATCCCAGCCGAAATGCCGGGCGTTCCGAACCAGCTGCTGCTCACCCTCCTCGAACGTCACGAACACCGCGTTACCTTCGTTATGGAGTGCTTCCAGCACGAAGTGCAATGACAACAGGGTTTTTCCGGTTCCTGCTGGTCCGGACACCATCGAGATGCTGGACTTGAATATCCCGCCGTCACACATCTCATCGATACCGGGTACGCCGGTACTCACCCGTTCGTCCGGCGAGGCGTATGTCATATCCGGTTCGAGGTAAAAGATATTGACGCCGTCCTCGGTCAGGGTAAACGTGAACTCGTTCGATTCAAACTCGATGCCTCGCATCTTGACGACCTGTAACGTCCGCTGCAGATCATCAGAAAGCTCTTCCTGCCGTAGCATGATGATCGCATCGGAAATGAACTCTTCCACGCCAAATACACTGTAACTATCGTCACTCACCTCCGATGTCAGGTACGTGGTCACATCAAGATTGTCCAGCACCGCACCAAGACGGAAGATGAAGTACCGGATCAATGCCTTCTTCTCCAGCATGTACGCGATCGCCGTGATAGAGTCAATGACCACCCGGTCCGCATCGATCTCTGTTACAATCTCCTCAATCGCATCAAGCAACGCCTCAATATCATCCTTGTCGATGTCCCCGCCGCCTTCCATATCAAGCAAATCTATCGTGGTCCGCAGATCCGTGAAATGGATGTCCTTGCTGTTGAACGCTTCCTCATCGTAGAAACTCAGGGTCTTCACGTTCTTCAGTGCCTGCGTGATCGGCTCGGTCAATGTCAGATACAGCCCGTTCTCATCGTAGTTCTTGTATCCGCGGAACAGCCACTCCATGCCGAGAATGGTTTTCCCTGTCCCGGAATCACCGGACACCATCATGACGTGACCGCGTGGAATCCCGCCGTTTAGTATCCTGTCAAACGCCTCAATACCAGTTTCCTGTATCTCAAACTCTTCCGATCCCATGTCCCCTTCCTCCCCGTGTGGGGTTCAACCATGGGTAGTGCCATATTATATATGTGGTGGGGAAAAACACATAGGCGGTAAAAATAGCTGTTTCACGTTCTGAACAGCCAGAAACGGATGATGCTACGGTTCTGATGCACGATACATGGCAGACAGGAACATGAGCAGTGCAGCGATGATGAGCAGTGCACCCATGTGGGCGGCGTACAGTGTATTATACACGGTTTCAGACAGTCCGCCTGCTGTGATCGCTGCACCGCCCACGATGAGGACGGCTGCGGACACACCGGTCATCCGTTCCTGATCGTGTATGCGCCTTCCCAGTTTCCCCGGATCAGCGCGCTGTAACCGGTCAATAATCTTCAATATGATGGCTGAGATGACGAGGAACAGTACGGTGCCGATAACGCCGAACAACAGGTCTGCCGTACGCACCTATCTCCCCTCCATCCCTGAACGACGTAATAGGTTCACAGCGATCCGGAGTGACAGCACCGTGAACACCAGTCCTGTCGCCCGCGCCATATTCATCAACGTTTCAACATTACTGAACACGCCCAGTAACCACCCGATGAACGTGATCACCATGACAAACGCCCCGATCAGCAACGCCTCGAACCGGTCAACGAGCCGTTCCCGCATCTCCCACGATGTTACGACCGACTCTCCCGCAGAAAGCAACCGGTACAGCCGGTACAGGACAACCCCGTGAACCACTGCCGCGATACCGATCCCAATGTTCAACACCTCACCAAGGCTGAATACCATGTACTTTTTTTCGCCTTGTGCACCTTAAAGCTATAGCATCATCCGGCGGGGGTCATTGCCGTCCATATCCGAAGCCATTTTATACAAACGACGGTACAATACGCAAGTATGACACTCGACCAGATGGCAGAGCACGACCACGAACAGGTCGCCTATTTCCACGACGACGAAACCGGACTCAACTGTATCATCGCGATATACGATACACAGCTCGGGCCTGCTCTCGGGGGTACCCGGATCTGGGACTACGACACGGAAGACGACGCACTCGAAGACGTGCTCCGCCTGTCAAAGGGCATGGCCTACAAGGCGGCCGCGGCCGACCTCGATTTAGGTGGCGGCAAGGCCGTCATCATGGGCAACGTGGACGAGGTCAAGACCGACGACCTGCTCCGCATGTACGGAAAAGCCGTGGACACGCTCGGCGGCCGCTACATCACCGCGGAAGACGTGAACACCGAGGTCGCGGACATGGAGATCGTCAAGGAAGAAACGGAGCACGTGGTCGGCCTCGCAGAAGAGCACGGTGGTCTCGGCGACCCGTCACCGGTCACCGCCCACGGCGTCTACCACGGCATCAAGGCCTGCTTGAATAAAAAATACGGTGACGACAGTTTGGAGGACGTAACCGTGCTGGTGCAGGGCGTCGGCAAGGTCGGCTCCGCACTGGTCGAGAACTTGGTGGACGCCGGCGCCACGGTCAAGGTCTCCGATATCGACGAGGACGCGGTGCAGGAACTCGTCAACGCATACGGCGTGGAAACGGTTGATCCGGAACACGTGTACGAGGAGGACTGCGACGTGTTCGCCCCATGCGCGCTGGGCGGCGTGATCAACGACGACACGGTCCCGCAGCTCGAATGTGATATCGTGGCTGGCTCCGCGAACAACGTGCTGGAGTCACGGGAGCACGCGGAACAGTTAAAGGATAACGATATCCTGTACGCACCGGACTATGTGATTAATGCGGGCGGCCTCATCACGGTCGTCGAAGAGATGCACGGAAACTCCAAGAAACAGGCGTACAGCGAGGCGGAGAAGATCCGCAACCGGCTGGAACGGTACATCGACCGGGCGGAAGAGGAGGACGTCACGAC
>CAZCWR010000043.1:0-11684 GCA_964502455.1 uncultured archaeon
GGCACGTTCGCCTATATCAGTTTCCTTATCTTCCGTCCTTACCTGTACTATATTATCGGGGGGCTCATCCTGGTATACATCACGTATCCACTGTATCAGCGAATCTATCAGACAATCAACAGCGAATCAGCGGCAGCCGTCATTGCCATCGTCATCATCCTGATCGTCACAGTGCTCCCGCTGATGTTCCTGGTTGCAACGACCGCCTCCCAGGCACAGAGCCTTCTTACGAATATTGGCACTGATCTTCCTGCCTACATCAATACCGCCGCAATCGAAACACAGATAGAGCAGGTGGTCGGACAGGATATCAACCTTGACCAGATGATCCGGAACGCCGCAAACGATGCAGCCAACCAGTTATCTGCCTACCTCCCAAACCTCCTGCAGACCGCACTTGACGCTGCTATCGGCCTGCTTCTTATGGGATTCACCATGTACTACCTGTTCAAAGATGGCAACGCACTCAAAGACGCTATCACCGATCTTGTTCCACTCCGGGATACCCACAAGGATCGCCTCCTCACCGAATCCGACCAGATGGCGGAAGGGATCCTTATTGGCCACCTGCTCACCGCTGCTGTCCAGGCCATTATAGCTGGGATCGGCCTGTTCGTGGCCGGTATCCCGAACGTCATCTTCTGGACATTCGTCATGATGCTGCTCGGGCTTATTCCCATTATCGGCACATTTCCCATCTGGGGGCCAGCAGGCCTCTACCTCATCTTCCTCCGGTCAGAACCGGTTTCAGGAGTCCTCCTCATACTCTACGGCATGGTCGTTGTCGGCGTCACAGACAACCTTGTCCGCGCCAAATTCGTTGGAAGCCGCACCAGCATCCACCCCCTCACCGTCCTTATCGGCGTCATCGGCGGCATTCCCGTCTTCGGCCTGCTTGGTGTCGTCATCGGCCCACTCGTCCTCGGGTTCTTCGTCGCCCTCCTTCGGGTGTACGCCACCGACTTCTGGACGGAGTCGTAACCAGTACTTAACGTATAATACCGGAGCAACAGATGATGTTTCACTAAAAACGGTATGGCTGACACAGTACAACCCAAAACTCGGTTAAATTCCCTGCCAACACCCCACTACCAATGGTTTTTTGTGGTAGCCACACGTATACCCAAGGTATGTTCTCACGGCTGCATATCGCGGACCGACCCATTCTACTGGTTCTGCTGCTTGCCGGTGGCCTTGGACTGGTTGTATCACTGCTGTTCACCGCGGATGATGGAATGGAGCGAATGGTGGAGACAGAGTCAGGCGATGCCATGTTCCAGCATGATATCCGGCGGTCTGGGTTCCTAAATACAACGACACCGGAATCTGTCACGTTGGGCTGGACACTGGAGGGTGTTAACAAGTGGACGCATTCCGCGGCGAAGAGTAGCCCGGTGGTTGTGAACCGGACGGTTATCGTTGGCGGTGACACGGGAACAGTGTACGCAGTCTGGTTGAACGGAACGGTCCGGTGGATGAGTTCGACTCACCCCTCCGAGAACGGTATTCATGGGACGGCGACAGTGCAGGATGGGACCGTGTACATCGGGGCATACGACGGGGCGGTCTACGCGTTCAACGGTTCGACCGGTGACCGACTGTGGCGGACCAAACTCGGTGATGCTATCGGGTCGAGTCCAGCGTACTATAACGGGAAACTGTACGTGAGTGTTGAAACGCACGAACCAAGCGGAATCATGGTCATCCTCAACGCATCGACTGGTAACACGCTGTGGACGGACCACCGCATCTCCGACCACCCCCATTCATCCGTGGCAATCAGTCCGGAGACAGACGTGTTCGTCGTCGGAGCGAACGACGGCACCCTCTACGCCTGGAACCTGACAACAAACACGTTCGCATGGTCGTATCAGACAGGTGACGCTATCAAGGGCCCAATACTGATTCATGCGGATCAAGCAGTATTTGGATCCTGGGATCACACCGTGTACAGCATAAACCTATCTGACGGTACACTGGACTGGCAGTATGAGACAGACGGGAAGATCATGTCCGGCGCAGCCGTCAATCCGGCAACGGGTGCTATATACATCGGCAGCCACGATACCCGTCTCCATGCAATCAACGTGTCAACCGGTGACCGGCTGTGGCGATTCGATACGGACGGATGGATCACCGGCAGCATCACGGCCACACAGAACACGGTACTCACCGGGTCAAAGGACAACAACCTGTACGCGGTGAACGCCACGTCCGGACAGCACCGATGGACCTACAGTGCCAACGGCGATGTCACATCAGCCCCGTACGTAACCCAAGAGGGACAGGTACTGTTCACCGACCGAGCCACAACAGAGGACGCCGGATCACTCCACCTCCTCCAACCACGATAGTCACCAGTACCGTCAACAGCAACACGCACATCCCAGATCCCAGACGCCACAGATCATCCCCGGATTCCTCGTCACCTTACCCAACGTGTACCACCAACGTCCGGGACGAACACATCCCAACGACTGTACAAACAGCACTGAAACCGGAGCCGCCTATAAAAATTTAAATGCACACACCTACAACAGGCTGTTACCCCAAGACGTGATATATCAGAAATAGTTCTGATACCCTCTCCGTCACGGGCCCGTAGCTCAGCCTGGTAGAGCGCAAGGCTCTTAACCTTGTCGTCGTGGGTTCAAATCCCATCGGGCCCATAAATCCGGGATTTGATAGCCTCGAAAATCTCCGATTTTCCTCCGGGTTCAAATCCCATCGGGCCCATAAATCCGGGATTTGAGATCACCAAGAAACGCATAGCGTTTCGGCTGGGTTCAAATCTTGGAAATCCCGTAGGGATTTCCTGCTCTAGAAATTCTCGCCGAGAATTTCGTATCCATTGGGCCCATAGTTTCTGGATTTGAAGCCAACTCGCACGCTCTGCATCGCGGTCTGCCTGAAAAAGTTCTACAAATGGCAGAACGACGAGGACGATTACCCGGACAAGGTCGGATTCATCTGAACAACACAGAAAACGGCGACACCGGTCAAACGGGAAGACCTGTTCACGGAACGGGAACGCCGCGCACTGTTCAACGCCTTCCGCAACATCCGGGACAAAGCGTTTGCGAAAACGTTGTACGAGTCCGCAGCACGGCCCGGCGAACTCATGAACTGTTCGATCGCGGATGTCCAGTTCAACGAGAAAGGTGACTTCATCGACCTGGAAGGCACGAAAGGGACACCGGACCGTACCACCCAGTTGGTGGAAGCCGGCAAACACCTGCGGGAATGGATCAAACACCATCCGGCCGGACAGAACGTGCATGAACCGGTTAATCCGAAATCCCCGCTCTGAGTCAAAGTCGAACAGACCAGCTGCAAGCAGTGCGGTGAAACACCGCAGACCCACAACACGAAAGGCTGTACCAGTTACAACGGCGTGGAGTATGAGAAGATGGACTATTACGCCTGGTACCGTACCTTCAAACGGGCGCTTGACCGGGCAGACATCGCCGACCACCGTCCCTACGACTTCCGGCATACCCGGATCATGGAAGTCTCGCAGTTCATGAGTCATGAGCAGCTGTGTAAGTTCGCTGGCTGGGTGCCGGGCAGTGACCGGGCAAAGGTGTATGTCCACTTGACCAGCGACGACGTCAACCAGTCCATCCGGGAAGAATATGGGCTTGAAACTAGCGAGGAACGGAATGAGAAAGTGATGTGCAAGTTCTGCCAGACACGGAATGACGGCGGCAGCTTCGAATGCCGCAACTGCAAACGCCCGCTCTCACTCGAAAAGGCAGAAAAGCAGAAAGAGCTCCAACTCGCGGTCGAAGTCTACGATCGGCTCCAGGCAGAAGGCGGTGTAGAAAACTTGCAGAAACTGGAGAAGCTGATACAGAACGCGGAACGAATCGACGAGCTTCTTAGTGAGGAAGCATAACCCCGGAGGGATCTACGACGATCGCTCCAGGTATTTAAACAGGAGGTATGTAAACCGCGTACCTCCACCCTTCTGTTTCTCTTTCTTTTGCTTCGCCTATGTCTGAGCCAATATTACACCCTATATAAAGTAAAACAGCTTGTAGGTTTAACAACGTAGATCCACAGTATACGTTGTAGCGATGGACACAGAAGACAAAGAACTGGTATTACAGATCATGCAGGAAAACCGTGACGGTCTGCAACGGCTGGCAGCGGAACATCCTGCACAGGAACGAAAGACTCCACTGTACCGACTCAAGAAGTTCGTGCTGCAATTGATTGCGGACAGTCCGCAGACAGGAACGATCTCTGTCAACTAGTCCTGTCCCTGTTTCACGTAGTTGACAAAGCTGTCCGGTTGTTTGCCGGATACGGTATACTTGAATGTGTCTCCATCAAGCATATCAGCGTATGCAGCATTGATTGTGTCATAGTCTGCATCGGTAACGTTGGCATCATCTGATACGAGAATGAGGTTTGTTGCGGCTTCATAAGAGGTATGCAGTGCCTGTCCGATGACTTCATCATCGCCCTCCCGGCCATCCTCGTGGTCCTTTGTGGGCATACTGTCGATGATAGTATTCGCCAGTTCTGGTTCAACGGCCATATCGCTGCCTTCTTTCATGAACCCGATCTTCCGGTCGAAAGTCATGCGCCAGTTACGCTGGAGCCGGGTAAGATCACGGTGTGCGGTTTCCGGATCACCGAATTTGACGAGACTTTTCGTAAAGTTATCTGTCCGTGATACGCCGTCTTTCGCAGCCTCCCAGTCCCCGTGTTGTTCTGCAAGCCTGGCGAACTGACGGAGCTGTGCAGCGCGGGAGTTGATACGGGCCTCGAACTCTTCTTTCACCTTGTCCAAGATGTAGTACTCCACTTCACCGCGCAGCCCGAAATACGCGTCCGCGTTCTGGTACTGCTCGTAGGTGCCGTGAACGATAGAATGGATGAACAGGTTTGTATCTGGTGCCGTTGCACTCATAGAAACAAGAAAACAGACGATATTTATGAGGCTTATGCCGTGACGTGGACATTCTGGATTTCTGCATCGCCGACAAGATCCAGACGTTCTCGGCCTTCTGAAATAGTACGGATACGGTTGTATGCTTCCGTCCGTTCATCATCATCCATCCCACTACTGCCAAGCACATCCTGCCACTTGAGGACACCAGTCATATACGTTTCCAAACAGGTGATAAGATACTCTTCATACTGTTCCGGAAGATCCTTTCCATTGTTGTCCTGACTCCATTCAAGGACGCGACGCACCCCGTCCAAGGATTCAACAATAAGCGAATTAATTGCCTCGATATCCTCCAGATCCTCGTCCTCCCATGTATCCCATATCCGCGACTCAATATCTTCCTCAATCTCTTCGATCGCAGCAACTGCCAACTCAAGCATCCTCTTTTCCACGTCTTCCTTGTGCTTTCCTTTCCGCTCTGAAGTCAGGACAAGCGATTTATTCGCAACAAAGGAAAAGAACTCCCGCGTCTTCGGGAACTCATCATCTGAGAGCACATCATCAATACCATCCAGATCAACCGTGTGCTGCTTCCGGACAACCAATCCCAAGTCTTTATCTTCTTGGATCACTTCTAAGACTAACTCGGCGTACCGAGAAAATTCTCTATACAGCCGTGGAACGCGGTTTTGTCCGGTCATAGGCCATCAGGTAAGCTGGTATACGAGTCAATGTTTAAAAGAAACAGCACTAAAAGCAGACCGGCTCTTCTCATACCTTTAAATGGGTGATACCGGTTATAAAATGTAACGCCGCCAGAACAAGTACCAATCCTTTCTCCTCCCAGCAAAAAGGATTCCCTCTCCCCCCGCATAAAGAACCTCTTCTCAACCCAGTAAAAACAAAACGAAAGCAGCCTACTTTTCTCCAGCAAGAAGGAATCCTTCTCATCCACAAGAAGAGATTAAGAAGAAATCAAAAAGAAAACATTCTGGCAGGAACAGATGAGGATAACGGTTACTTTCATCCGCGTAAATTAATAACCTGCACCGCTGACGGACAAGAAAAAAAACTTAAATAGCAGCCGGTTTCACACTTGCAGGTAAGAGGCGCTGTCATCGTGCGAACCGTACTGTTCATGACTCTCCTCGTTCTACTCCTCCCATTTGCTGCAGCTCAGGCAGGTAATCTCGACGCTGAACCAGGCATGATCAGCCCTGATTCTCCACTGTACGGTCTGGGCATGGCCAAGGACAACGTGATGATGCGCCTGGGATTGGCGTCTCCCGGCAAGATCGCACAAAAGCGGGCCGCCGAGGCACAGCAGATGCGTGAACAGGGTAACTACGCGGCGGCAGAACGAGCTGCACAGGAGTTGGGCAAGGTTGCGGAGAAGGCGTCTGATGAGGATGCAGACAGTGTTCAGAAAGCAGCGACCGTTATCGCCGACATCCATGTGAACGCGCCGGACGCTGCCAAGGACGGGTTGCAGACCGCGTTGGAGAACATAGCAAAGAACGCGCCAAAAGATGTGAAAACGACGGTTATCGGAGAAGGACTCGGCAGCCTATGCGACTCCAAGCAGGACTGCATGATGTACTGCACGAACAATGAACAGGAGTGTCTGGCGTTCTGCGACGGCAACCCGGACAATGAGCTGTGTCAGGAGATGGAGTGGATGAGTCAAGATCCCAGCGGTCAGGATATGGGCTCGGGCATGGACCGAGGGTTGGGCGACCTGTGCGACTCCAGAAGCGAGTGCATGACCTACTGTATGAACAATATGCCGGAATGCGAACGGTACTGTATGGAGCACCCGGATAACGTGCGGTGTCAGGAGATGGAGCGAATGGACCCGTCGTCCGACGGTCAAGACATGGGCCCGGAGGAATCCGGAGATTATGGAGACGGATACAATCCTGACGCGAACTGGGACCTAGAGGAGAACGGGGTGCCACAGTTTATCACGTACCCGATGGTCGATTTGGACTATCTCGTTGATGAAGCAGGATTGGAGGCAATATCCTACTTTCGGAGCGGGTATGGGCACAGCCATACGGGAGACGTTGAATCCTGCAGGAGTATGAAACATTACTATACCCGGTCATCTCCACCGGAAAACGATTTACAGGTAGAAATCCGCGCTCCCGTTGACGGAAGAATCGAGAGAATAAATGATTACGGCAATGACAACGATTTGGATAACCGGATCAGTATTAAGGTGAAGGAGTATCCTGCTTTTGAGGTCGGATTTCATCACGTAACCCCGGTAGACGGGATGCAACAGGGAGATGAGGTTGAGGCAGGCGAGTTAATCGCGCACCAGTATGAAAGCAGAACCCTGTTCGAGCCCGAGATCCATGTATTTGTTTCCACCGACGAAGGAGAGAAATCAACCTACGTATCCCCATTCGAAGCAATGACTGACGACGTGTTTTCCCGGTACGAACAGTTTGGTGCAAAATCTCCGCAGGATTTCATCATTTCAAAGGAGGAGCGAGACAGTAATCCGCTCTGTAACGAAGGAGAGGACGACTTCGACGGAAGCGCGGCATCCGACCATGAGAACTTCTTCCCAATCGGCGTAGATGAATTCAGTTTTGACAAGTAAGCGTATCCAGATGAGGCCGAATTTGTGGCAGTTGACTGCACACAACGCACTGTCGAAGAACCTGGAAGACAGCGGTATACGGGTTATTAAAACACCCGGGTAAAACGGATACTTCTGTGGACCTTAGATAAACGGCGGACGAGCGTTGAAACAGTATCAACCAGATCCATACTGAATAACCATACATACTGTAGCAACACGGAAACTTAGCGAGAGACGACCAGGGAATCGCACTGTTCTTATAACGCCTGTTTCGTTACTGGGTTTACATGTGTATCATCGTGTGGCCGGAAATCCCAGATTCTTTTAAGTTCTCCGGTATAGTTAGTGCACAGGTGGGAGGGTTGGACGGTTCCTTGGGATATCGCGGTGGCGGTCTTGAGAGGGATGAATGGCGAATTGTTCGGGGTCATGACCCTGCTGATGATCAGGATGAACTTCCTGTTCTTTACGATCCGGAGCATGCACAGTTTATGAACGTGGTCACTGCTGACGGTCCGGTTCTGGGATATGTTCTGGAGGTTCCGGAACAGGATCGTGACCCGTCTACTATACGGGATGTTAGCGGTGTGCCTCCTGCCGCGGACGATGCATCAACGACGCTTGCTGATCGCCAGGAGCGGCTAGAGGAGCGACCGAATATACAGCGGCCACTGGCGTATGTCGCGGATTATACGATTGTGAACGATGACCGGCACGGGGAGATTCTGGGCATCCTCGAGGACGAACTGGATGATACCAGCTGGCAGACAGGTGAGGAGCGTAATGACGGGTATCCGGTCATTGACTGGGATCGTGTCCGGGAACAGTCTACCGGGAATCTTTCAGAGTCACGTATCGCGATATTTGAGGATCGGTACGAGGAACCGGTGGAACAGCAGTTGATGTTGTCGCTGATCCCGGACGGTGGACACTGGACGGCCAGTGGTGACTATGTCCCGCTTGATTTCAAAGATTACAAGGTGTGCGTATATTCGGTTGAGTCCGATCAGCCGGTGGAAGCCGCCGGGTTGTCCGATGCCACGCTGGAAAACATCCCTGAAGACTATGACGTGGATAACGTGATCCAGCTCCGGATTGACCGTGTCCCGAAGGACAAGGAGAAGGATACGTCACTCACACCGAAGCTGTTTGAAGAACTGGAGGAAGGAGAGGCCGAGGACGTACGTGTGCGGCAGGCCTGTTCGAAAGATCTATCAATAGCGGATGTGGATCCGGATCGACCGCTTGTCTTGCTGGGATCTGGAAGCGGTGGAGTACCAATAAATAATATATATGACACCGTGAAGGACACAACGTCCAATAAGCCGATTTACCTGTACCAGACGGCCCGGACCCTTGACAAGCTTCCGCACCGTGAACGCATACAGGAGGAGGCGAACGTTCATGATAACCTCTACCCGACACACGCGGCAACACGGGAATGGGCGTTCAATCCGGACTACGATGGGCCCTCAGACTATCCACAGCACGAACTGCTGAAACAAGTGGATCCAACTATTGATGCAGACCAGCATCTACTCTCAGACGACGAGCAGTCCTACCTGAAGCAGGAACCGGATCCGGATGTTCCGGCAATCGATCCCGCTGAACCGGTATTCATGGCCTGTGGAAACAACCGGTTCGGGGAGGACCTTGAGCGGGTGCTTGATGCGCTCCAGGTCGATGATCTGGACCGGCATATCGAAGTCTTTGGATAACAATCCGTGTATCGATCCGGATACCCCCAAGAACCAGTACGTTTCCGTTCTACTCCTTGATTTTATCTGCGAATGTCTGCTCGCCACGCTCTTTCAACAACCGCTTGATCTGCAGGCGATGCAGCGGCGGCATATTGTTGATCGTGGAGACATCTTTCTCCCGTACCAGGGACACGATACGTGCCTCCACCTCCTGTTCCGTGATCTGGGTTTTACACAGTTCTTCCAGCAGTTCCCCAAGTTCATCGTGGTCGTCTGTCATGGTGTCCTCCCCTTATGATGCGGTTTACATGTCGAGGTCGTCTTCGACGGCGTCAACGAAGTCAAAATCTTTCTCTGTGATGCCACTGGCATCGTGAGTTGTGATGTTCAACACGACCTCATTGTAGTTCTGGATCGTGATGTCTGGATGGTGGTTCATCTCCTCTGCGATCTCACCGACCGCGTTCACGAACGCCAGTGCGTCCTGGAAGTCATCGAACCCGAACCGTTTCGTCAGCCACGGGCCCTGCTGTTGCCATCCTTCATAGTCCGTGATCCGTTCAGCAACTTCGTTCATATCCAGTTTCTCCGCCATACCGATCACAGGCATAGTGTTGTCCCATATGGTTTAAATCAGTGACGTGTCTTACAACCCTGGCCAGAACTGCAACCACCAACTGCACCGCAGACCACTTAAACCCTGCCGCCACAGCCCTGTACATGGAACTCACAGGCACCGTCACCACAGGGATGGGCAAAGGCGCGTACTACATCGGTATGGACGCGTACCAAGACCTGTTTCACGACGAGCTCGGATTCTATCCGTTCCCGGGGACGCTCAATCTCGACGTAGACGCAGCGGAACGCGCACAGTTCCAGTCATCGGCAGCATACACGCACGTGAACGCACCGAAGCGGGACGGCGAATACCTGAGCGCAGCGGACGCCTACCCCGTGCAGATCACGGCTCCCGGTACGGACGAGGTTGTAGAGGGTGCACTACTGGACCTGGAGATCACCGACCACCCGGACAGCATCGCCGAAGTTATCGCCCCTGTCAACCTGCGGGAAACCCTCGGCCTGGACGACGGTGACATTGTTGTGCTCCAACCGGCAGAGGATACGTAGATCTGAACTGGAAGACGGGAAACATCTATAAAGACAGGACCTGAACGTAATTCTATGCCTGAACAGTCATCTGCTTCTCGGCAGACAGTCGGCGTGGCAGACACGATGTTCGCCCGGTACGATATGGGCGGCCTCGCCATCGACACGCTGGAAAAGCACGGCAACGTAGATATTGAACGGTACACGGTCCCCGGGTTCAAGGATCTGCCGGCAGCCTCCAAGAAACTGATCGAGGAATACGACTGCGATATCGTGATCGCGCTTGGTATGGCCGGCAGCGCCGACGTGGACAAGACCTGCGCCCACGAGGCATCACAGGGCCTGATCCAGACCGAACTCATGACCAACACGCATATCATCGAAGTGTTCGTCTACGAGGACGAAGGCAAGAACAAAGACGAACTCGTCGACATCTTCAAAGACCGCGTCATCGAACACGCCAAGAACACACTGAAGCTACTGGAAGGTAAGGAAGCGCTGACACCACATGCCGGTCAGGGTGTCCGGCAGGGTCATGACGACGCCGGACCAGTAGAAGGTGATGCACATGAATAAGGTTCTGCCGAAGGCGGAGGAGGGTTCAGTGAACCCTCACGTATTGCCAACTGCTACGGCAGTTGTGGGTGATCAGCAATGAATATCGGGATCGTCCGCGCGCTGTACCACGAGGACTACACACAGCAGATGCTGGACAAAGCGCGCGAAGAGGCCGAGGAGCGTGGCATGAACGTGGAGCACGTGGTCGAGGTTCCCGGTGCACACGACGTGGCGGTCGCGGTGAAGAAGCTGCTGGCAAAGGAAACTATTGATGGAGTGGTCGTGCTTGGTATCGTGATTAAAGGCGGGACGGATCACGACGAGGTCATCGCGCACAATATTTCCAAGCAGCTGATGGAATTAACGTGTGAGTACGAGAAACCGGTCGGCTTCGGCATCATGGGACCGAACATCTCCTGGGCCCAGGCCGAGAAACGGATCGACCACTACGCCGAGAACGCGGTGGACGCCGTCTACGACTCCCACAACGAACTGAAGGACCTCTAGCCGGTGCAGCGATTCCAGTAGAGTCACTGTTTTGAGCAGGATTCATCAGTCATATTCTGTTCTGTATGCGTTGTACCAAAGGAATCGTGAATCCTGCGTAGTTCAGCCAGTCGATATCTTTGAACTGTTCTGGTAGAATCCACCGGTAGTCCTGGTGTTCATTGGAAAGCTCCACATTGCGGGAGGTGGACTGGGCCAGGTAGAACTGGCAGTCCGCAATTTCGTCGTTCTCTTCGACAGCGATCCGCGGCAGTTTCTCCTTGATCGTTACGTCCAGTCCGGTTTCCTCGGCGACTTCCCGCTTCACCGCGGCCTT
>CAZCWR010000044.1:0-11165 GCA_964502455.1 uncultured archaeon
CGTGGCCCGGAAAGAGGGCGGTAAGGCACCATACGATTCATCTGCCATCAAGGAGGAGGTCAAGCGCACCATCACCCTGGACTACGGCGAGGTGGCAGACATCACGCCCGACATGCGCCTCACATTCAATAACGCAGGACATATTCTTGGTAGTGCCTCTGTCCATCTCCATGTAGGTGAAGGACTGCACAATATAGTGTATACGGGAGACATCAAGTATGACAAGACGAAGCTGCTTCGTCCGGCGGATCCGAAGTTCAATCGGGTGGAGACACTGATCATGGAGAGTACGTACGGTGGCAAGCATGATAAGATGCCGCGGCGTGATAAGGCGAACGGCTACTTCAAGAAGCAGGTGCGCCAGACGTTGCAGCGTGGTGGCAAGGTGATCATCCCTGTCTTCGCGATCGGCCGGTCACAGGAGATGATGATGCTGCTCGCGGAGCAGACGGATAAGGACTACTTCCAGGATGTGCCGGTCTACCTTGACGGCATGATCTGGGACGCGACCGCATTGCACACTGCATACCCAGAATTTTTGAGTCGGGACATCCAGAACAAGATTTTCCACGAAGACGAGAACCCGTTCCTCCGGGAGAACTTCCACCGGGTCGGATCGCACAGTGAACGGCAGGATGTGATGCGGGATGATGGGCCTGCCGTAATCCTGGCAACGTCCGGTATGATGACGGGCGGCCCGATCCTGAGCTACATCGAACACCTGGCAGGCGATGATCAGAACCAGTTGCTGTTCGTCGGATACCAGGCACCGGGAAGCCTCGGGAACCGGATTCAGCGCGGTGACCGCCAGGTGGAACTGCCGGATGGCAAGGAGATCGATATCAACATGGAGATCGATACGATCAAAGGCTTCTCCGGGCACAGCGACCGGCAGCAGCTCGTCAATTACGTGTCCAACCTGCCGAACAAGCCGCAGAAAGTGCTGACGAACCACGGCGAGAAATCGGTCAGCTTTGATCTCTCCAGCTCCCTGCACAAGATGTTCAACATTGATACAGACACACCGCAGAATCTGGAGATCGTCCGGCTGCGCTGACTGGATGCAGCGTGTTAGTCGTCCTGTTTTGGGAGTGACTCTGTCGTCTGATCACTGGCGGGTTCTGGCCGTTGCTCCAGTACATTGCGCTCATCCGTTGGCCAGGCGTTGGCGTTCAACAGTTCGCTCTCCGTTTCGTATACCAGTTTTTCATACTGTATGGGCTCGTCCTGTCCGTCAATCTTTACTGACTGGTCGCCGTCACCGAACCGGAACTCGCAAATCTGGGGCATGTACGTGTGATCGACGGTGAAGTGTAATTTCTGCATACGTCCTGACTGGTTGAACTCCAGCACTGATTCGCGGAGATGGCTGTCCTTGAATGTCTTGTAAGTTATGGATCTGTCGGATGTCTGGCCGAACGATTCGTACAGTTGTGGGAGGTGCCGCTCGGGGTTCTCCAGGTACCGGACCGTATCAAGGTTCTCGATATCGGTCTCAAGTAGGATGGTCGGCTTGTATCCTAACTCTTCCTCTAGATGCGGTGCGATCTCGGTTTCGATCTTCTCTGCAGCTGCCGCGCTCCGGATCCCTGGGCTGGTACAGGACTTCACCAGCTGTCCGCGGCTGGCCAATTCTCCGCCGCGCCCGACTGTCCGCGGAGCGATACCGAGTAACCCGGAGAGTCGTAACGCTGTGATCGGAAGCAATCCTGTACGGACCAGCGGATGATTCACTATACCGATTCGGCCAATATGCGGGAGGTGCCGCAGATGCTTACCGTTCCGGCTGACTGTCCGGGAAACTGTCCGTCCAGCTGGTAGAGAAGACAGGTATTGAGGGTTTTTACGGGCAATTCGTGCTGCTTTCTGTCCGTACTTTCCAAAGGAGTCCAGGCGCTCTAACCCGGATTCTATTATATCTCCCATCAACGAATCTGCCGGGAGATCTGCCACATATATCGGGTCTGGATCGTCCTGTGCAAGATTCTTCTCTACGATCGGATGGTACCGTTCCTCCAGCAGGTCATCAACGTCCAGTTCCTCATACGGCGTGGTATTCTGCAGCACGATTGCATCCACGTCATCGATCACCTCATCCTCGACCGATGACGTAATATAGCCTTTAGATGGGATGCCGGTAAACTGGAGGTAACGCGCGTTCTCGGTCTCCACCCGCAGGTACCTGTCAATATCCGGATCACTGTCCCGCAGATGCGAACCCGTCCCCTGCGCATTCATATACTCTTCCAGCAATTCCTCTATGTTCTCGTACCACTCCCGGACTCCCATACCAACCCCCTCAACCTATATTTACCGGAAAGTAGTGATAAATGTTGCGGGAGGTGCCAGTTTTCTGTTGCTTTCCACAGGTGCCGGGCGGCGATGCTCCGGTACGGCCGCCATTCCTCTGCCTTCTCCACCATCGCTTCGCGTGTATCGAGACTGTACAGCTGTTCCATGCCCCGACGCACACCGAGATCCTCTACTGGGAGCACATCTTCCCGCGCCAGCACGAAGATCAGGAACATCTTCGCAAGCATGTTCTGTGGTGTGACCGCGAACCGGTCGAAGACGCGTTCTTTGATCGCGGCCGCTGACTGGGTTGACAGCTGCTGGTCGCAACATTCTCGAGAAGATTGCTGCTCGAACAGCGTTCTCTGGAGAACGCTGTGATTGTGATAGAAATAACAAGACGTTTTTATGGGTCCTCGGCTGGCTCCAGCGTAAGCTCACCATGCTCTTCGATGAGTGGTTTGAGCTGCGGGTCGTTCCTGAGTGGGTCCATGATTCGGTCGTGAACCAATAAGAACATGTTCTGTACGTGCCGGATGCAGATGTGCCAGAACTGGAAACACAGCCGGTTTTTAAGGGATAGAGACACGCAGTACAGTGTATGCGGAAAGAAATCGGCGGTACGACGCTTCCGGCGATTGGACTGGGCACGTGGCAGCTGCGTGGTGCGGAATGTCGGACCACGGTGAAGCGTGCGTTGAACATGGGCTACCGGCACGTCGACACCGCGCAGATGTACGCCAATGAGCGGCCGGTCGGTCAGGGTATCGTGGACGCGGACGTTGACCGGGACGATGTATTCTTGACAACGAAACTGTGGCACACTGACCTTGACCGCGGGTCCGTCCAGCGGGAAGTCCACGGCAGTCTGGAACAGCTGCGAACCGACTATATTGATCTGCTGCTGATCCACTGGCCGAACCCGGACGTACCACTGGAAGAAACACTGGGTGTCATGCAGCAGCTCCAGCGTGATGGACTGGTCAGGCATATCGGCGTCAGCAACTTTACCATCGACCTGCTGGAGGAAGTACTGGACATCGCACCGGACCTGTTCTGCAACCAGGTGGAACTGCATCCGTTTTATCAGCAGTCCGAGATGCACCGGTTCTGCGTTGACCATGACCTGTTCCTGGTGGCGTACAGCCCGCTCGCCCGTGGGCAGGTCCTGAAAAATGAAACGTTACAGGATATCGGTGACCGGTACGATCGGACGCCGGCACAGGTCGCACTCCGCTGGCTGATCCAGCACGACAACGTGGCTGCCATCCCCCGTGCAGCCAAGGAACAGTACCAGCGCGAAAATCTGGAAGCACAGGAGTTCGAACTATTAGATGAAGATATGCAGCGGATCAACGGTATTGACCAGCAACAGAAACTGGTGGACCCACAGTTCGCCCCGTGGTAACGGTCTGACACGTCTGTCCTGTAGAATCTCTGCGGGCATACTTAAAGGAGGGCGTGGCACTGTATGGTTATGGAATACACTATGGATACAGATGACCATGTGGTGATCGTAACGGGAGGTGCCTCCGGGATCGGTCGTGCAACCAGTCGCCTGTTCGCGGAGCAGGGATTCCGCGTCGTGGTCGCGGATGTACAAGAGGAGCCGCGTGCCGGCGGCACACCAACACATCATCTGATCCGGGAACAGGGAGGTGACGCGGTATTTGTGGAAACCGATGTGCGGGACTGGGACGCTGTACAGTCGATGGTGGAACAGAGTCTTGATGCATACGGCCAGATCGATGTCATGGTGAACAACGCCGGTGTTTCGGAGCGTGCGCCGATCGACGAGTTGCCGGTAGAGGACGCGCAGCAGATATTCCGGGTCAACGTTGACGGCGTCTACCATGGGATGAAAGCGGTGATGCCGCACATGAAGGAGCGTGGCACCGGTGCGATTGTGAATGTCTCGTCCGGTGCTGGAAAGACCGGTATCCCGGAGCTTGCCGCATACTGCGGCTCCAAGTTCGCGGTGATCGGGATGACCGAGGCCGTGGCACGGGAGCTGGAAGGTCACGGTGTCACGGTGAACGCGGTGTGTCCGGGCCGCACCCAGACCGCGATGACTGACTTCGACGGTGTGCCTCCTGGGACTGTGGCAGAAACAATCCTTGACGTCAGTAATGCGGATTACACGGGACAGGCGGCGGACATCTAGTTGCGGGGGTCGTATGTTGACAGCATGTTTTCATCAATATCGGATAGGCCATTGAGACTGTTCTGATATACGGTGTCGAAGTCGTCATTCTTGGCTGGGAGGAGATTAAGTGCCTGTCCGTATGTGGCGAGGTTGACCGGTCCCTGGTTTATGATGTCCGGATAGGTGCGGAGCATCTGTCGCATGGTAAGTCCTTCGAATCCAGGTCTGTTGCTGACGATGTCGGCATCTAGCAAATCATCGACCGGGAGGTCGCCGTCCCAGAGTTTGTCAATGACGGTGTCATCCACCTGTCCAACGCCCTGGAGTTCATTTGGGAGTGCAGAATGATGGTCCAGTTCTGGAATAAACGGTACGTTGTATGTGTCTGCGTAGTCATACACTGAGCGGTCAGATCCGAGTTCGCCGCGTGCCAGTTTGTTCGCAGGCCACCAGTACCCGGTCGTGTAGTTAATGGCAGCCGTGATATTATCGCAATCATCTGCTTCGTCGAAAAAGTTGTTCAATTGGTCTCCAGAAATCTCATAATCGGCGATGAAGGGATGTGCTGGAGACGCCCATCCGTCGACGTTTCGTGCCTCTTCATACAGATCGTCCGCAGATAGGTTGTAGAGCACCCGGTCATCGTCAAGCGGATAGCCGACGAGTGTATAATGGTTAGTCCTGTCCTCTACAGATAGCTCCGCACCGTTGATGATTACATGTGGTTCCTTCCCGGGTAGTTGAAAGGTTGCATGTGCATCGTGTGTTTCATATGTTCCATTCCGTTCTTCGACAGCTGCTTGCAGATCATTGTAGTATGTGGGGTCCGTAGCGTAATGCTCTGTCCGTGTTGCAACAAAGGATATATCGTCTGGTAACGCCTCTGCCAGCTCCATATAATCACCGCGGTGACTCATCCACTGGCTGTCATCCAGTGGATTGTCGAACGTTTTATCCACATCTTCAGCAAGATCACTGGGTGTTGGTGATTCACCTTGTTCTTTCAGGTAAGGCACATCCGATTCAAGTATATTTGACTTCGACGTATGCGTATGATGCAGGAACAGTGCCATACCATTACCGGAGATTAAAAAATTAAATATACGGAGATTTAGAGAAAAAATAAGGCCAGAACAGGTTACCGGTGGATGTGTGCGTATTCCGGTGTTGCGACGAGCCAGTCCTCATCGATTCCTGCAACATCTCCCTCAATGGAGCGCACCGTCTTCTTGATCCGGTCGATCGCCCGCTTCAGGTCGGTCATATCTTTCTCCTTCAGTGGACGGATGTTCACCCATACGATGTCACCATTCCGGAGAAGGCTCTGAACGTCGTCAACGTCACCGTACTCGTTCAGCGTTGCAACACGAATCTTGACCTTTTCAGCAGTATCCTCGGAAGAATCTGCGTCAAGTTCAACGTATTCCTCTTCGTCAAAGTGTTCAATCTCTGTTGATGATCCTCCGTTCCCACCGAAAATATTTTTGAAAGGCATCGTTAATCACTAACTCCGTTACACCAATGTGTTGCTAGAATACTTAAATACCTTATGACTCGCCATAGTCGCTGTCTCCCGGCAAAACGACTATGAATCATAGTTACAGATCAATCCACCCGTGTTATCAAAGAAACAGTTGATTGTGGCTGAGTCTATTGTTGGCCAAGGAATCAGTCCTCGTTGTTCACGCTTTCCAGATCAGACGCAATATTCCAGACCTCGGTCCGTGTGTGCTGGGCGATGTTCGGATCGTTGCTGACTTGGTCCAGTAGCGATGTAACCGTGTTGACGCGGACGGACAGATCTTCTTCCTCATCCTGTAGCACATCGATACCTTGGTTCAGCGTGTCCTTGACGTTGCTGGGGATACCACTGTCCTCTTTCAGGTCTTCCATCCGCAAAATCACGGTTTCAAGATCTGCCATCGCTGTGCCCTCCATTTATGCTGGTCGACGCATTATCCGGCGACATCGTCGCCGTCCATGCCCTGACCGCCCTGCGCCATCTGGTTCTGGGCGTCCTGAACCTTCTCCTTCAACTGGTCCTCCTTGCGCTCCAGGGACTTGAGCTTCATCTCGATAGCATCCACTTCATCGTTCAACTCTTCCTCGATCTCATCCTGGTCCTTGTTGATCAGCAGCATGCCAACGGACCGGTACAGTTCCTCGTCGTCCGAATCTTCAATCTCGTCAAGTGCGTTATTGATTTCCTGTTTCCGCGTTTCCAACTGCTCCTTTTGCATCATCACTGTCTGCAACTGCTGCTGGAGTTGCATGAACTGCTGCTGGTCCTGTTGATTCATCTTAATCACCTAGTACGTTGCCACTTAACTTGATAAGCATCAGGGCCGTGTTCGTGGCGCCACGGAGCTGTCCAAGCGTATCCGTCTCAATCTGTACCCGGAGCGCGTCATCTCCTGCGACACTGTACTGGACTGCATCCGAATCCCGGAGCGACGGCGTGATCGCGTCGCGAACGGTCTCCGGTTGTTCAACATCCAGCTCAAATACGGCATTCATCGTGCCTTGACAGTCCGTGCTTCCTCGGACCGGGTCTTCAGCACACCGCGGTTTGAACAGTGCGGGCAGATAATCTTCTCCTCTACCGGATTCAGATCAACTTCTTTCTCACAATTCGTGCACACATACGCCATAGTACTCACCGTTGTGAAACAAGCTACTGTTCGTCAGCTGACTCCTTGTCAGCCGTTTCGTCTTCTTCAAGTGCGTCCTGTGCCTCTTCAAGTTCCTCGATAGAGGCGTCTTCACGCAGCGCGCGTCGCATCATCTGCTGTGTACCGGTATCCGGCTCATACGCACCGCCGGCAACCTTGTTACCACAGTTCTTGCACTGCCAGATACCTGACGCTACACGCTGCAATGCCTGCTTCTTACACTGCGGGCACTCATGTGTTTCCGTCCCCTGTGTTGTCTGAGGCATGATAAGGAACAACTCGCTATATTCTTTTAAATCAAACGGAGGGATCCGTTTGAGCGATCCGCCGGGTTCGGCAAGCGAACCCCGCATGAAACGCCGAAAATGGCGAAGTGGAACAGGCCCCGTGTAAGGGGTGCCTGTCCAGGTTAGATGCCGGGTTCCATAGAACCCGGCGGATTGGTCGAGCTAATCCCTTAGCTCGCGTCGAGCGCTTCTTCGACCTTGTTGCGGAGCATGTCCGCGTGTTCTTCCGTGTAGTGGACGACATCCATGACGTCTTCGTGTGTCATGGTTCCGGGTTCTCCCTTCTGGAGGGAGACCACGTTGTCGTCTTCGTCCAGTGTCACGGTGAGGCGTGCGTCGAGCACGTCCTCTTCTTCGCCGGTCGTGTCCAGCAGGAGCTGGTTGGCGATCTTTTTGCCGGTCAGTGTGACTGGGAAGTCGCTGACCGGGATTTCGTCACCGCGTTCTTCGCGGTCCAGTTCGCCTTCTTCCTCGTTGTAGACGGGGAGTGTGCCGTCTAGGAGTGCTGCTACAGCACCGAGGAATGCGGCGTCGATCAGGTTGCCGTCGTAGTCCAGTACGTGGATGTCAATGAACAGCAACCAGCACTTTTCACCCTCGACGATTCCAAGATCTTCGAGGTCAATGACGCCGGATTCGCGGAGTCCACGGTCGACGACGCGCGCCAGTTCGACGGCGTCTGCGCGTGGTGGTCCGGCCTCGTATTCCTTGGCTGCGAGCGGAACCAGTTCCGCGTTCGTGATCAGGGTACCGGCTTCGGGTGCGTCGTCGTACGGTTCCCCGAGGTCTGCCTTGACGCCGACGAGCAACTTGGTGTCACCCATCTTGACCATGGCAGAGCCTTCGGCTGTGTGACGGACGTACCCGGCCTCGATTTCGATGTCCCGGAACTCTGTGAGGTCCCGGCCATCGAGGCGGTTTCCGTTTCTGAGCTGTTCCCGGAGATAGTCCTGGTTCAGCTCAAGTTCTGTCTCTCGCATTGTTAGAGTTCACCTCCTTTGTAGTCCTGTTCGAAACTCTTTTCCAGTGCTTCCTTCTGTTTCTCAAGCAGGATCTGGCATCCTTTCTGTGCCAGTTCCAGTCCCTCGTCCACGTCGTCCGACGAGATGTCGCCGTCCATCTGGAGGAGGGTGATGTTGTCAGGGTCGGCGTCGATCATCGCGACCGGGATGTCCGCCGATCCGTAGGCGTCCTCTTCACCGGCAACGTCGAGCACCATCGTGTCGTCCAATTTGCCGACGGCTGATGCGTTGACCAGGCCGTTCATCTTGATGCCGGCGTCGGCCAGCGCCAGTCCGGCGGCTGTGATACCGGTGACCCGTGTGGATGCATCGGCTTCGAGGACTTCGACGAAGACCTCGATTGATGCCTTCGGGTATGCTTCAAGATCGACGGCTGGTTCCAGTGCGCGCCGTGTGACAAGTGAAATCTCTTTGTCGCGGCGGCTGGGCTTCGGGTTCATCCGGTCGTCGACCGAGAACGGTGCCATGTTGTACCGTGCCTCGAGTCGCGCCTTGTCCGGTTCCTGCAGGTGCTCCGGGTGGAGGACCTGTGGGCCGAACACGGCTGCGACGATACGGGTGTCACCGATTTCCACGAATGCCGATCCATCGGCTTTCTCAAGTACGTCGACCTCCATGTTGATGGGTCGCATTTCTTCAGGCTGTCGCCCGTCGAGTCGCGTCCCATCATCTTCGATCAAGTCGTCTTTCTGTTTCTGTGGCATTACTGCTTCACCTCCTGTGAAGTAGGAACGCAGAAGATCACATCGTTCTGTAGGAACGATGTTCGAACACCGTTCAAGTTGAACGGTGTGATCTCCGCTCTTCGAGTCGTTGAACTCGTAGAGTTCAATGACATCAGGCGGTCACCTCCTGTGTTGCTCCGTTGTTCTCATTGAGCCACTGTTCCATGCGTTCGGTGAGGTTCTCGGTGTGTGCCTCGTTGGCAACCTTCTTCACTGCTTCTGCGGCAATGTCGACGTTGTCGCCGTTGATCCAGACGCGGCCGTTCTGTCCGATAACGATTTCGGTGTCGGTTGCGTCCTTGATGGTCTTCACCATCGTGCCTTTCCGGCCGATGATGCGCGGCACCGTGCTCGGTGGTACGGTGACAATCCGGCCACCTTCAAGCTTCTTGGCGTTCCGGGAGTCCATCGACAGCTTGACGTCCATGCCTTTCGTGACGTTTGTGACTTTTGCGACGATGGCGTCGCCCATGCCGTACCACTGGGAGATGTCGTCGTCGTGGTCCACGTATTCGTCGACTGCCGCGTTCACGTGCATGAATGCACTGTACGGGCAGTTGATGTCGACGTTCCAGTTGGATGGACCGACGCGCTCAATCTCACCGATGATGGTGTCGCCTTCCTGTGGCGTGTATGTACCTTGTTTGGGGATAACTTTGACTGTGCCGTCCCGTCGGAATTCGACGGAGCCGACATACGCCGCAACGATCTCATCGTCACGGGTAAAGGTGCCATCACCAGGTTCCAGTTCCTCTCCTTCGTACAGGACCTGGCCTGGCGTGACAACTTCTCTATTCTCTACTTGCTTACTCATGTTGAACGTTCACCTGTTGTGGTGAAAACGGGAGAAGGAAATCGTTTATCGTAAAATGAACTTCTCCTCTATTTTTCTCACATATATGGAATCGTGGAGAACATTTAAAAATCTGTTCTGTCGGGGGCTGAAACGGTAGTGATTCCGGCCGCTGAACATTGTTTCAATGGATTTACAACGGAAGTGTCCCGAGTATGTCGCGTGCAGGGGTCAGACCAAACGAACTCGTAGTGTGTTCATCGTAGTCGAACAATAATAGGTGGTCGTCGTCCACGGACAGGTCCGTGTGCCGGTCAAGGAACCGATCGTACTCCTCTTTTTCAATGTGTAGTGGGCTGTCGAGCTCGACGGGTAGCATCACGTAGCTGCTTTCCCGGTTCTGTGGTGAGGACATGTACAGGTTCAGGTCGTTCTTCTCAAAGGCCTGGTTTGTTGTGGTGGTGAAGGTATCGGGGTCACTGCGGTCAGCATCCTCTATTGCCCATTCCACTGCTGATTCCAGTGTCTCCAGGTCCTGTCCACTGATGTCGCCGAACTGGATGCGTTCCACCAGTTCAGCCGGTTCGGTCTCTGCCAGCGGCTGATAATCAGGTGTGGACACCTCTTGTGGGTCGGTACCGGACCTGTTGTCGGGGGAGGTGCCGGGTTCCAGCTCATCCTTCACTGTGTCATAGTCTGTGAACATCCTGGGTGTGTCCACTGTGGAGTCATCTATGCCTTCCAGTTCCTGCATCTGCTCCCTGTTTTCCCGGAATGCAGTAATGTCACGGAACTGGAGATGAGCGTTCGGATGGTCATCCAGGTCGGCGTAGTCTTCCAAGAGCCCCTGGAGGGATTCATCGAATATCAGCTGCTGGTTCGTACTGTTCCGGTCAAGGAGTCCTTTCTCCGCCAGCGTATCGTAGTATTCCTCTACAGTATCACGGTCTACACCCTGCTCCGTTGCAACAGTATTGACACCGCGCCGTGTCTGTGTGCCGACCTCGGCAAAATCCAGGAGGTACTGCAGTTCCTCCTCGTCATCCAGTACATCTTCCAGATGACCATAATCTGCCAGTACATCCTCGATTAGCGTCCCTGCATCAATATCGTCATACGTGAGCTGGTCCGGATCGAAGAAAATCTTTCCCTCCTCCTGGTACTCCTCGAACACGGGTTTCAGTGACTCGTCGAACACGAACGTCTCACCGTCCGCATCCTCCTGTAT
>CAZCWR010000045.1:0-10885 GCA_964502455.1 uncultured archaeon
ATCGATGGTCGCAGGGATTTGTACTGCGACGGTTCTCGCAGGGAACAGGAGCGATTCTAAATCCCGAATTGATGGACTCGCAGGGATTTGAACCCTGGGCCTCCTCCAGTTTGGGCCTTTCACAATCGGCGACAGGTTCCGCGAAGCGGAGAGGGTCGAAGACCCTCGTTGATCTGCCGCCTGGATCGCGGCCAGGCGTGCCAAGGAGGTGTTCTGCCAAGCTGAACTACGAGCCCTTTTACCCGTGTAGTGATGTGTTATCCAACAATATTTATGTACCTGTATCCTGTTCAAGGACGATTGCCTGCGTGACGCAAGATTTATGTTGCATCCCAGACAATTGATTCAGCATGGAGACTGTCTCGACCGTGTTTCTGGTGGCGTTGATCGCTGGTGCGGCGACCGGTATCGGTGCGCTCCCAGTATTTGCGGCTGACCGGGTGAGCCATCGGATCTACGACAGTTCGATCGGGTTCGCGGCCGGTGTCATGTTCGGTGCAGCCGTGTTCTCGCTGATCCTGCCAGGGCTGGAGCATGGGACGATGCTGGAGCTGGTGATCGGGACACTGGTCGGCGGCGTGTTCCTGCTGGTGGCGAACGCACACATCCCACACATCCACCTGCATTTCGGTGACGGTGACCTGACGGAGCATAAACGGAAGGCAGTGCTGGTCGCAAGTTCGATCACGATCCACAACTTCCCGGAGGGCCTGGCGGTCGGGATCGCGTTCGGGTCCGGCATGGAGGGGGTTGGACTGGCGCTGGCACTGGCGATCGGTATCCAGAACGTGCCGGACGGGTTTGCGATGGCGATCCCGGCAAACAAGGCCGGTATCACGAAATGGAAGAACATCCTGTACACCACGATTTCCGGAGGTGTGCCGGAACCGGTCGCGGCCGTGCTCGGGTTTGCGATGGTGCGCGTGTTCACCGAGATCTTCCCACTCGCCGCCGGGTTTGCCGCGGGCGCGATGATGGCCGTCATCTTCCGGGAGATGATCCCGGACAGCCACGGCCACGGCTACTCGGACACGGCCACGCTCACGTTCATCGTCGGGTTCGCACTCATGCTGTTCATCGACAACACGTTCGCCGTGTAACGTAACACGGTTCAGTCGAACACCGGTGTGTGATCGCCATCCACGAAGAAAAACGCTTCGCGCTCGATATCGCTCATATCTTCTGTGACCACGTTCAGGATGTCATTGGCCGGCCGGTCCTGCCATTCATCGGTGCCGATCCGTGCCGCCATGTACTGCTCGACGTAGTGTTCGACCACGTCGTACGCCCGGTCCTGGAGCCGTTCCTTCCGCTCCTTGTACCGGTCAGGCGTCATCCCGGTCGCGTCCTCGAACGCATCCCGGAACGCTGTGAAGTAGACCTCGCCGGATACCTCATTGTCCGCTGTGATGTAGGCGTCCGGGTCTACATCGGCAAGGACATCGTGATGGACCTCATCCAGTGCGTCGTACATGTCCAGCGCGGTGCGGAGGCCCTGTTCCTGCTGCTGTGCAAAGTCATCCCAGTACGCATCCACCGGTGCGTCGTCATCGGCGTGGAGGATCTGTGCGTACCGGTCCAGCTCTGCATCAAGGTCGTCTGCCATACCGTCAGTATCTGGAGAACGCAACCGTTAAATATCCTGCTGCTGGTTCCACTGCAGCACTACAGTCGGTCCGTGGCCGCATCAGGGTCCTCGACCAGTGTAACTTCCTCCGTCTCCTCGACCCCCTCTTCTCCCAGTTGGATGCTCCAGCCCTTGCCGGATTCGACTGCGGCACAGTTCAGGACGGTGGTATCCAGCAGTTCGAACGCGCCGAAGTCCTCGTGGATGTGGCCGCACATCCAGAGCACGGGCTTGTGCCGCATGATGAGATCACGGAACTCCTGGAACCCGGCGCGGGTCCCGGTACGGGCCAGGTCACCGAGCATGTGCGGCGGGTAATGCGAGCAGACGATGCGGTACTCGTTGGGAACATCCTCGAAGAATGCCTCGATCTTTTCTCCGTAGTCGTCCGGGTAGATCGCGCCCAGCAGGACGATACGGTAATCGCCGAACTCGACCTCCTTGTAGTTGAACAGGTTGGTGTACTCGTTGTTGTCCGGCGGTTCGAACCCGAAATCCCAGTTCCCGGTCAGCGCCACGAACGGGATGTCGATCGGGTCCACAAGGTTCTCATAGTATTCCGGTTCCTCGTAGTCCCCGAGTCCGATGAACAGGTCGTACTGGCCGCTGTTCGCCTCTTCGATCGCTGCCTCCTGCAGGTCCGCCTCCCGGTGAAAATCTGCGACCGCAAAAATCCGCATCGTCACTCACGTACCGTATGGTTTACACGCACAGACATAAAAAGAAGGTGCATCCAGCGGGCTACTGCAGCGCGTCAACCAGGTACTCTGCCGTATCATCGTCGAGGCTGCCCTGGTCAAACGTGAAGTCGAACCCGTCGTCCGCGTATCGGGGGATGATATGGACGTGGACGTGCTCCACTTCCTGCCCCGCTGCCGCACCGTTGTTCTGCAGCAGGTTGAATCCCTCCGGATCCAATGCAGAATCGATACGATCCGACAGTTGCCGGACCGTCCGGAACACGGCTTCTGTCGTCTCCGCGTCCATCTCGGTGAGCGTCTCCGCATGCGTCTTCGGGATGACCAGAGTGTGACCGCGGCTCACCGGGTTGATATCCAGGAACGCGTACGTGTACTCGTCCTCGTACACCGTGTGCGACGGGATGTCGCCCTTGATGATCTGGCAGAACAGGCAGTCGTCCGGGTTCATATACCCAGTAATCGGTTCCAGTGTTTAAAGGTGTTTCCCCTGTTTCCGGCGTTATCAGGAACGGTACTGTTCTTCATCAATCTTTGCCGACCAGGACAGCTCCTCGTTCTGAAGATTGTCTTCAGTCACGGTAGACACTGTCTGATAGAATGAGTCCACCGCATCCCGTACCTCATCCTCACTGTGAAGTTCCAGTGGCTCCGGAGAGGTATGGACACGGATAGTTCGATCCGGGAATCCGACATCATAGTCCACAAAATTCTGACCAGTGACGTATACACCTTCCGTATCGTCATCAGCCCACGCAGAAATCGTGTAGTTTGTCTCCTCCCCCTCTACAGCCATATACACGTCATCACTAATCTGTCCTATGCTATAGATATACTCCTCACCGAGAGGCGGTTCCACATCATACTGGTCAATAATATTCTCCATCGCATCGCGAGCCGCAGTAACTAGCTGGTTCTGTGACATACACGGCGTGTTGGTCCGATTCCCTTAAATATATTCCGAGAATCCAGTGAGACGAACGTTGTTGACGGCATCTCTACTCTTCAATCACGTAGTCCTCGTCCGCCTGCGGACTGATCAACGCGTCCACCGGGGCGTCATCGTCTCGCAGTACGGGCACATCTCCCGTATCCACGTTGTCCTGGTAGAACTCGATCTCGTTTTCCAGGTCGATACCGATGTCGCGCCGTGTGTTCCGGTTCTGCAGTTGTTGTTCTGTCAGTTGTTTTTGTTTGGTGGCGATCAGTTCGATGTTCTGGACGAACGGGGCCTGTGATGTGGGGAAACTGTACACGGTGGGGAATACCTGTTGCATCGCTTTGTATTCGGCGCGGTAGAACTGGGAGCTGGGTCCGTTTCGGGCGGATATCAGGTTGGCGAACAGGATGCCGTCATCGTCCAGCCTGCCATGGACCAGCTGCATGAACTCTTCTGTGGTCAGGTGGAACGGGACGCTGTCCTTCTGGTACGCATCCAGAACGATCAGGTCGTACACTGTATCGGTATTCTGCAGGAAGTTGCGACCGTCCTGCACATGGATATCCATGTCCTCGGATGCTTCCACGTCGAAGTGGGTTTCGGCTGCATCTACCACGTCTGGATCGATCTCGACCACATCTACCTCTGCGTCGTATGTGTCTACGAAATCCTTTGGACCGGTGAACCCGCCGCCACCGATGAACAGCACGCGGTCGATCTCGTCCGGATCATCATGTATCAGGAATGGGAGGTGGAAGTACCGGGTGTAGCTGAACACGTGCTGGTCCGACCCGTTCAGGTACATCGCGCTCTGTGGGTGGCCGTTCAGGTACATGGTGCGGACCCCGGCATCATCTTTGACCGTCAGTTCCTGGTACGGCGTCTGCGTATGGTGTACCACGTTTCCACCGATACCGGTTTTGACCCCGGCGGAATGGACGATGAACGCTGCGATCAACAGCACCATGACCAGCAACGGTGCCGATGCATGGAACCAGAACCCGGTGGAGGACCTTTTCGGGAGTAATACCAGTAACGCCCCTGCAACAAGTAGTAATCCGAAGAACAGCTGGATCATCTGCACGGAAAGCGTCGGAATCAGGACGAAGGTGGTGGCGAACGTGCCGATGATACTGCCGAGCGTCCCGATCGCGAACACGTCTCCAGATGCCGCACCCTTGCTCGTCTTCTTAGAGAGTTCCGCGGCGTATGGGCTGATGAATCCGAGTAAAAAGACGGGTGGGGCGAACAGGACGGCGGTCGGGATCAATGCCGCGTACCGTGATCCGACCGGAAGTGATGCGCCCAGGGTAAGGACCTGGTCTCCGGCAAGCATCACGAACCCGACGAATACAGCCGCGTAGCTAAGTATCCTGGCCAGTGCAGTATATGATGCGTACTGTTCCGCACGGCGGCCGCCGACGTAGTATCCGAGGCTGAGCGCTGCCATGAACACACCGATGACACTTCCCCAGGTGTAGACGCTGCTGCCGAAGGACGGTTCGAGCAGGCGGCCACCCAGGATTTCGATCCCCATCGTTGCCGCCCCAGAAACCAGTACGGCAAGTTCTGAACGGGTGATCTGTCGGTCCATAACAGGTGTCATGCCGTCAATAGGCTTGTTCGCCGGGCAGCTTTAAATCATCTGGCTGATTCCACCGCGATGTCCAGTACTGACCAGTTGCACCGGGCCGCAGGACGTTCCCTGCCTACCTAACAGGAACTGCATGTTACTGTCCGTCCCTGACCGTCATGAACACGGTCTCTGTCACATCTCCCTGCTTCGTCCGTGCGAACAGGGTGATACGGTATTCTCCCGGCTCTGTGGGGGCGCGGAACCGCTGTCGGTACTGGCGGTGTTCACCGGAATCCAGTGACACGACGGACGCGAACCGCGAATCTCCACCGACCATCGCCGTCATTCCAGGCGGTAGACCGTGTGACGGGTCCAAGTCCTGCCCCCAGTCCACCTGCATCCCACTCCGTACCTGCACGGTCCTGTTCTGGGTGTTCACCACCATCCACGGGAACTCCACCGGTTCACCGGGCTGTACCGTGAACGCATCGGTCGGCGGGATGATCACAAACGGCGCTCCCGACGCCACGTCCTCATCCACCGGCTCAGACAGGTCTGATGCCTGCAACAGTACCGCCGCAACCAGCAGCACGACTATCACATGTTCCATCCCGTGAAACATGTACTCCCGGTCCCGCCAGTGTGACATCACAACCCACCACTACCCTACTGGGACAGCACCGTTAATAGAAGTACGGGTCCACAATCAGCGTATCCAGCGCCGTCCCCGTCAGTGTACGTCCTTCACCCCGGAACGGAAGAACAATCAATATACCACAACTATTAAATTCATGTCTCTCCCAGTACACTTCAGTTATGTACGGGGACAATACCGCGGTTGATGTCTCGTTCACCCTGATTACGTACGGGGCGATCATCGGACTCGGTTCGCTCATGGTCATCGCCGGTGCCTACATGTATCTCGGATATCTCGGCGGTGCCGTATCACAGTTAGTGCCTGCACTGGTGTTTATCGTCACCGCCACGATCGTCGGCTGGATGCTCATCACACTCGGATTCGGCGGTACTGCATATGTCCTCATCAACGAATTCAACGAACAGGACTGACCGGCGTCCAGACCCGGTTTCCCGGCAACATCGTTTCTTTCCCTCCAGCATATGCGGCATGTTACAGTGTCAGTCGTGGAACGGTACCCGTCCCTGTACGACCCCTGTCGCCGTCCGCATCTGGTCTGACGGGTCCTGTGGACGCGTATGTGACGCTGTTCCTGTCTGATTGTCCGTGTCTTTCCTGTAGACTATCTCGACTGCTCCGCGGACACATGCACCCGATTCCAGTGGTGTTCCAGTTACCTGCAATGCATTGGCGTTCCCCTGACTAAGTGTCTGTTGTGCGGTATGGCGCCATACACCGCTCCGATCCCAGTCAACCTGTATCTCGTCTACGACCAGGTCAGCGTGCGTCGGTCGGACCCTACCCGATGCGGTCGTCGGCCCGGAGAACGACCAGTCTATGACCTCGAAATCCCACGTGGCCAGCGAGAACGAGGTTACCGGCGGACACGGCTGGAACCCGTAGACCGGAACGCCTCCTGCCCCCGGTGACTGTACCACGCCACCTGTCGTATCCAACAGCACCGTGCCACCGACCACCGCCGCAGCCAGTACCAGTCCGATCACGACGACGCCGGACAGTTCAGCGGCCACGGCCCGACCACGGGAAATCCCATGGATCTGGCGGACACCACAGTACCCCATATACGCCATGTACCCCGTAACCGCCAGCAGGACAATACCGAACACGAGGTACGCGATATTGACTACGTACCCCGACGCCCCGACCACGGGAAGATATCCCAGTGTGAACGCCCCTATCGTTACCAGCGGTTTCAGGATGACCGCGACCGGCGAGATGTACGCCACAATCCCGACCGTCCGCCGGAACCCTTCACCACCCCCGGCAAACCTGACCCCGGTATGCAGGATGGCTGCACCAAGGAATACTCCTGCCGTCCCGGCCACGACACCCTGCCCCAACTCAAACCCATACTCCAGCAACACCCGGCGAAACGGTATCGCGACCTCAAACGAGACGACCAGCACCTTCACCGACGCCGTGACCAGTCCTGCTATCACATAGGACGTAACCGCGACCGCCACCAGGCGTCTGTACCCTGCAGACGAGTCCACCTCCGCAAAGAACTGCTCCGGATCACGCATCACCCGTACCCCAGTACACCCCCACCCCCACAGCCAGTCCCTGAACATACCACATGCATCCGTCCACCCGGCATAAGTATTCTTCGTCAGAACCCGTGCGAACCAGAATGGACCTGCCGAGTCGAAAAGTACAACTCGTTTTATCTCTCAGTTCTCTCCCGAGAACAGTTCGAAATCAGGGTTCTCGACAGAGATAGCGGACAGTGAGAACACCGATACAAATGGACCTGCCGGGTTCGATGCTGCGCTTCTCCACGAGATGGGCAGCGGTTCGGAGCCCGGAAAGGAAACAAAGTGGACCTGCCGGGGTTCGAAGTCCGGTTTCTCTATGAGATAGCGGACAGTGAGAACCCCTCTCTAAGAGATGGACCTGCCGGGGTTCGAACCCGGGACCGCCGCCTACCCTATGGACGGCGCTTCGTGAACCACCCCACAAACAGGGATATCGGAGTGGCGTCCTTATAAGGACGGTGCTCTAACCACCTGAGCTACAGGTCCGCGTGTTACGCGACGCGAACGCAAAGTCGCGTTCGAACAGAACGCGCCTCCACGCCTGCGGCGCGGAACCTAAAACTAGTATCACCGGTGAAGCTTTATAGTGTATTCGCTGTGGCCTGACGCTGACGAGGGGCAGTGTTTCGCAGTCACGCACGTTATGGCGGCGTGCACATTCTGTCAAACTTTAAAATAATACCGGGCCGGTATAGGGATATAGAGCGATGAGCAAGGAGCACGTGCTGGAGGATGTCGTGTCCGTGTTGAAGCGGGCGGACTGGGCGCATTCATTGCTGCCGAGCAGCTGCTTTGACGTGCTGGGACGTGGAGAGGACCATGCCGCATTGTTCAAGGTGCAGGGGAACGTGGACAGTGTGACGAAGCAGCATTCCACGGAGATAAAGCGGGCTGCCCGGTACCTGTCAGCATCGCCGTTGATTATTGGTGAGCGGAATTCGCGCGGTGAGCTGGAGAAGCAGGTGATCTACGAGCGGTACGGCATTCCGACGATCAAGCCGGAGACGCTGGAGTCGTATCTGGCGATGCAGAACCAGGTACATGTGATGAACAAGAAGGGTGGCTACTACGTCCCGGTCAGCGGTGAGAAGATCGAGGAGCGGCGGAAGGAGCAGGACTACTCGATCAACGCGCTGGCCAAGGAGGTCGGTGTGACCGCGCGTACCATCCGGAAATACAAGGAGAACGGGATGGCAACGGTGGAAACCGCGCAGCGGCTGGAGCAGGAGCTTGGAGACGTGACACGGACCGTGGACCTGTTCAAGGCCAGCATGCAGGTGACGACTGATACCGCAGCATCGCAGTCACCGCAGGGGAACCGGATTACGCGGAACTTTGTCCGTATCGGGTTCGACGCGTCCACGTTTGAGTCGGCGCCGTTCGATGTGGCGGCGAAGGATGAGGAGGACCGGCTGGTCGCCCGGAAGGATGACAGGATGAAAGACGCGGTGCTGGAGTTCTTGATCGCGTTACAGCAGCTTGTGGACAGTACACCAGTCCTGATCGGGGACGAATCTACGGACGAACGAGTGTACACGATCAGTGAGCGGGAGCTCGGAAAAATAAAAAGTAAAAAGGAGTTGAAGGAGGAGGTCCTGTACTCGTAGCCCGCTGAATCAGGATGGGGTCAGGACTGGTTCTGGTCGTTTTCCAGCATGTACTGGTGGAGCGCGTTCGACAGTTTCTCGTTGCTGTCTGCCAGATCGACGAACTTGTCCACCGTGTCCTCGGTGAACACGTCTGATATCTCGCGCTTCACGTAGTACAGCGTGATCAGTGTCACCAGTTCCGGCCGGGTGTACTCGTCTGATAGCATCTCTACCGTGTCCCCGTCCAGCTCGAACCGGTCCTTGATCAGTTCGATCACGGCCGGTTTCTCCGCGGAGATATCCTCGTTCACCGGGAACATCTCAGCCTGTACGACCCGCTGCAGGTATTCCTCAGTCTTTTCCTCGACCGCGTCACGGCCCTGATCCGTCAGCTTGAACGCGATGATCAGATCGCGTTTGATCTCGTCCGGCGAGATGATACAGGACTCCAGATATCCGTTATCCGTCAGGTCATCGACGCGGCGGCCCACCGTCTGCACCGATACCGTGCTTCCTAATGGCAGCTCCTCAAACCGGTTCTTGATACATTCATGGATCTTGTTCTTCCACAGCGGCCGATCCAGGTCCCGGATACATTTTAAAATCGCAAAATCAGTATCGTCTATTCTCATCACGTGTCCCCGTGCTATTTCTTCGACCCCTTCAACATCATTTATGTATAGCAAGATACCATCAACAGAAATCAGAAGAGCAAATACAATTCTCATACAGACCGTCAGTAATTCTGAAACCACTAGAACTTCAACTCATTGCACTCGACTGATACGCGGAACCGGTCACCGAACATGCCGTCACCAGCCATCATCACATCCCTTTTCAAAACATGAGAAGACTACACCTGCACGCAACACATTTGCGGTTATAACCATCACGCTGGTAGAATACACCGTGTTCCCGGACAGTACGGTACCAACGATCCCTACAACACTGAAGAATACATCGCAACAATCTGTACAGGTAACAGGTATCCTCAATGACAATTTGATGTCACCCCCTACTGAGCTACCCGAAGAGTGGGCCGCCTACAACAAGGATCAACACATACACCACAAATGGGACCAGGTACAGTAGGATCACCGTTTTCGACAGGTAATACCTGTCGTACAGACCACGGAGAAATGGCACACTGAATACGGTAAGACCAGCCAGACCGACTGCTGCTACGGCAACCGATGAAAACGGCGGGGTGACAGCAGCAAGTGGTGACGCAAACCCTGACCCCGCATACGCGGCAGTGGACTGCTGTGATGCCGACGGTGCTGTCTGTGCCAAGGTTGCAAACATACCGATACCGACCGCAGCCACGACCGTTTCCAGCCACCCATACCCTGCAAACTTCCGGTCCGTCAGACGCTCCGAAAGCAACTTCACCGGAATCACACTCACCGCCCCCATCCCACCAAGAACCGCCGCAACAACCAGAAGACGACTTCCACTGTAATCAGCAACACCGACCGGCAACTGGACCGCCACAAACATCGTCACAGCCGCATGCCCAATCGCAGCCAGCTCCAACCACAACGTCGTATCAATATCCCGCGACTGCCTCACACCTGGCTCCCAATCGTCACCACCCATACCGTGTTCAACCCATTCGCTGCTTAAATATGTTCCCGGCGACATGAGCGGCGTACAGCATACCCGATCACTTGTAACCATTCTGTGCAAAACCCGGTTTTTGTGCAGTCCCGGCATGCGGCGCTGATAGGAAGAACGTCTGGGTCGGTGCTGAACGTCGGAATTTGATAGGTGGTATCGGATGTTGTTCTCCGTTGTAAAATAAGAAAAGAGGAAAGGTGTAGCAGCGGGTTACCGCTCCAGTGTTGCGAGGATGTCGTCGTGAAGGTCCCTGATGTCCTGTGATGCTGCGCTGGCAGCGTCAATGGTGCGTTCGACTTCTTCCTGATCGTAGTCGCCAGAGACTATAAAGCCGTACTGGTCTTGAACAAGGTCATTGGCCGGGAACGACGTGTACTCTGTCTCGTGTTCCTCCCTAATCTGGGCGTATGCGTCTGCTAGACTGTCGGTGAATGGACCGTCCTCGCCTTCGATGAGTCCCCGGTCAAGGAGGTGTGACAGCCGACCGACAACACGGCCTGCGTCCGGTTCAATCAGGAGCGTTCCATCTGTTTCAGTGTGATCATAGAACAATCCCGTGCCTTCGTCCAGTTCTTCCTCGTACTCTTCGTCAGTTCCACTGTACTCCCAGTCAGGATGGGCATCCATTGCCTCCACGACTGC
>CAZCWR010000046.1:0-10812 GCA_964502455.1 uncultured archaeon
GTTCTCCTTCGGATCCATCCAGAACTTCTGTGCCCCAGGCAGTATTGCAGAACCGCTCTGTACGGCCTGTCCCCTGTTCGGTCTCGGTAGTGCCGGCGAAAGCATCTGCTACTACCAGTCACTGTTCCTCCTCATGCTGGTACTCGAAGGCATCCTGAACGGGCTCGTGGTCGGTGAAGTCATGGAAGGCAAGGCGTCATCCGGTATCAAACACTCCGCCATCATGGGATTCCTCGGACTGATCCTGTACGTAGTCATCCTGAACATGCTCTAACCCACCGACCTACATCCACCGGGGAACAGGAGGGCCGTCAACAGCAGAGACGCACAGATTTACATACTGGCGTCACCAATACGGGGGTAGGCGATGAATCGCTGCCAACAGCACCGGGCCGGACAGATCAGTATCGACTACATGGCAGGAGCAATGGTCTTCTTCGGAGCGGTCGTCATCCTAATCTCCAGCGTCATGAGTGCAGTACCACAGGTCCAGAACGTCCGAAACACCAACGACCTGCAACTGGTAGGACTGAGCGTCAGCGAGGTTATCATGAATGATCCCGGGTACTGGCAGAACGGAACGGCCAACGGCACAGCATGGCACACCGCAGACCCTGGCTCCGTGACGACAATAGGACTCCAAGAACCGGGACGTACCGGCCTGAACACAGAAAAGATTACTGCCCTCCAGCAGATGAACTACAGCCAGATACAGCGCATCCTGGCCACCGAACGCGACTTCAGCGCCCGGTTCACCGAATACCTGTACATCGATACCTCACACACCTTCACACAGGGAAATCCCCCACCGTATATCACCGAGCCCGCGTATTCACCGGGAACTGCCTCGCAGCTACAGTATGGTTCCCGGGTGATCGATGGAACACACTACTACTTCCTGCTGGCCAACACACAGGGATGGTACAACCAGATCTGGATCAGTACAAACTGGGACTTCTCCAGCGCCACCCACTACGATCTTGCCCAAACACAACTGGTGACGATAAACGAAAACTCCTACCTCATCAACCTCGGTGATGCACAGACCAGTAACGGCAAACTCGTCGTACTCCGAAAACAGCTCGGCCGCGCCGGTACGGTTCCACCACAGCACGTCGAAGACATCATCGAACTGAAGCGGGTGGCCGTGACCGCAGACGACCGTAACGTCATACGCGGGGTGTTCCAGGTATGGTAACCGACCCCGATCAGCGACCGTACCGGCAGGACCAGAAAGGATACGTCCACGCATTGGAAGGCATCCTGGCCGCACTCGTCATCATACTGTATCTCACCTCGTTCGTCACCGTCCCCGAGCCGACAGACTGGACCGGCGTCCACGTCACAAAAGAATCCGAGGACATCCTGACCGCACTCGATACCTCCGGCGTACTCAACGACGTGATCATGACCAACAACGATGACCGGTTCAACACCATCATCCAGAGCATCGACCCCTCACTGGCATACACCGTCCAGATCAGTGACCTCCCACAGCCTCATATCGATGTCGGCGTCCTCGTGAACGACACCCAGACCTACCACATCGCCACCACCGCCGGGACCTGGGGTGCAAACATCCAGGGAAACAACGTGACACAGACCGTTAGCACCCGGACACAGCACGACTGGAACCAGGGCACGTACAATGCCACGTCTGCAGACCGCAGCGACAACAGCGGTATACTCGGCCTTGGCTACCGCAACGGCACCAGCGACTTCTCTTCCATCGCTACGGGCACCGGCAATGGCGGTAGTGGCGGCGGCAATTCCACGCCCGGAACACACACCGTGGCAACACGGCACCAGTGGAACCAGGGTACCTACGAGGGTACGACACCATTCCGAATCAACAGATCAACTATCACACGGATTGACCGTAGTACAACGTTCACCTACAATGGAAACACACCACAGACATGGACCGTACCGAGTGGTGTCACAGAAGTAAACATCACAGTTGATGGACCGGGCGGAGGCGCTGGCGAAGACCCACAGGCTGGAGGAGACGGTGGACAGGTATTTGCAACACTCGATGTGTCCGGATATAATACACTGGAGATGTACGTGGCCGAAGGTGGCTGGTCGTCAGACTCAAGTAACGAAGGTACCGGCGGCTGGGGACGTGTAACAGGGGGTGACGGAGACAGTATGGATGACGCTGGCGGCGGCGGTGGGCTGTCAGCCGTCGTCGACCCGGACACCGACACAGTCCTGTTAAAAGCCGGAGGTGGAGGCGGGGGCGGCGATACCGCCGATGATGGTGGTGATGGTGCAGACAGCGGTGTCGGTGGTTCAGGCGGAAACGGCGATGAACCGGGCGATGATGGAACCGGTGCGGCCCCAGACAGTAGTGCGACAAACGTTGCTATCACCACTGGTGGGGGAAGCGCGGGATCAACCAGTGCAAGTGGACAGGGCGACCACGGCGAAATCACGGTCGAATGGGTGGAGGCACAGAGCAGTGATTCTCCTGATTTGCCGGATGCACTCCGGATCGGGTATCGCAACGGTACTGCAGGAGACAGTCTTTTAGGGTACTGGCGATTGGATAACAGAGTACTGGGTAGTGGTGGGACGGTACAGGACGTTTCCGGGGAACAGATAAATGGAACAACGCGTAACCAGGTTACGACAGGAGTCACCGGGGTCTTCAATACGGACGCGTTTGCATTTAGCAGGACCGATGACTTCGTGGATCTCGGTGCGCCCAGCGGGTTGAACGTGTCTGGGGACAGTGCACTCACGATTGCGGCCTGGGCAAAACTGGAGGATTCCGGTGGGAACTACCGGATACTGAGTCTCGGAGAGGACTGGACCGACCCTGCACTGTATGCGACCGGAAGCCCGGATAAGTGGTATTTCCGTACGACAGACGATGACGTACTCGGTGCCAACGTCAACCACGGGTCATGGGACCATGTCGTTGGTACGTACAACGGGAGTACGATACAGGTATATGTGAACGGACAGATGACCGGGTCCGCCCCCGCGAATGCGTCAATCAGTAATTACGACGTATCGGCCGCTATCGGTGCCTTACATCGGAGTGATGGGAGCATCGTCCAGGAGTTCAATGGGACGATCGACGAGGTCCAGGTGTTTGACCGGGCATTGACCACAGCAGAGGTCGAGGAACTGTACTTCCAGGCACAGAATGATAACGTGTTTGAAGGAAACTACACGAGCGAAACCATTGCTCCCAACGGTACCGCAAGCTGGAACGTGTTGAACGTGAATGCAACGATCCCTGCCAGTACCGACGCACAGGCAGTGTTCCAGTCCCTGGACACGAACGGGAATACGGTGGACCAGCAGGTAATCGATCTGTCCGCTGGTGCACTGAACTACTCACTGAACGTTGCAGACTCGGCGAATGCACACTGGACCATCAACGGCACCTCCACAGATGAGGAAGACACTTGGGAGGTTGACAGCGTTACGACGTACTACAATAATAGTACATCCAGCGGCACCGGACCAGGCCGGGGGTCGGTCGGTGACGTGGTCGGGTACTGGCGGTTCGACCGGACCAGTGGCAGCGTGCTGGACTACTCGGGTATCGGGAATGACGGCACCAATAACGGGGCGACACGCGGGGTACAGGGCGTGTTCGGAACAGATGCGTTCCAGTTCGATGCCGCATCAAATGAGTATGTCACCGTCCCGGACAACAGCAGTCTCAACCTGACATCCGAGATCACCGCGTCCACCTGGGTGAATCTGGACAGTCTCGGGAGTGGAAAACGGCACGGTATCATCGCGAAAGGTTCCGGGTTTGGCAGCGGCAGTGCCGCGTACGGGCCCTACATGCTCGGATACCTGGCAGATACCGGGGAGAACCGGTTTTACTGGGACGTATGGGACGACAGCTATACCCGGTCGTCAACGTCAACATCGGCGAATGTGTTCAATGCGACCGGGTCGTGGTACCATGTGACCGGGACGTACAACGGTACCCATCACCGACTCTATGTGAACGGTAACCTGGTGGATACAAGTAGCGGTATCGGCGAGATGCATGCCGCGGCCCGGGACCTGTACGTCGGAAATACGCATACGACATCAGAAAACACGCATATGGATGGAACGATTGATGAACCGATGCTCTTTGATCGGGCACTGACCGCAGACGAGGTATCCGCCCTGTACCTGTACGGTCCCAGCCCGTTCCAGGGCAGCTATACGCGTAACACCATCAACATAGGGAGTACCACGCCCTGGATCGCGTTGAACGTGGACGCGACCGTTCCCCCTGGAACGACTGCAGATGCGGTGTTCCAGGCACTGGACAGTTCCGGGACGGTGGTGGACCAGCAACAGTTCTCACTCACCTCTGGGGACATGAACTATTCATTGAACGTTGCAGATACGGAACATGCCCGGTGGATCATCAATGGGACATCCACAATCGAGGAGGCGACCTGGGACGTCGATGAAACGACCGTGTACTACGATGCGACCGCGGTCGGGGGCAGTGTTCCGAATTCAGAATACGGGTACCGGAAAGGTAATCTGACCGTCCATCCGGCGTTCGGGGATGTCCCGTTTGTCCTGTCCGATACCGTGGAAAACGGGGTGCACAAGTACACCGCGGTCAACTTTGACTTAGATGGGAATGGCCAGTTCGATGCGGGGCCGTATATGACAGGTGACCGGTTCGAATGCGATGCCGGTGTCCAGGGCTGTTCGGGCGCGTACTATGAGGTCGGACCGTTTAATGACACGCTGACACTGTATGACGCCAGGCTATCACAGATGTTCTCGGAGCAGATCGGTAACGTCACGATCGATTCACGGGAGGTAACGATCAACATGGATACAGTCAACCCGGGAATAGACCGGATCGAACGATTCGATGCGGTGATCTCCCGTAAATCCGTCTCTTTCCTGCAACGGTATGCGACCGAACTGGAATCGTTCCTTCTCGAGGATACATTCCTTATCGTCATTACAGAGACACAGAAGCGCGACATTGCACGTACGTACCTGGGAACACTCGGATTCACGTACGAGAACAAGCACGGGCTTTACGGCGCCGGTCCGGACACAAATCTTCTGTACAGTATTCACGGTGCGGGGAACCGGTCGTACGATCCGAACAACTACTATCTCCAGAGTAATATCCGTGTACAGAATTTCACGGACATGGGCGGATATGACGAGGCCACATTGACCATCCAGGAAACACCGATCACTGTCCGTGTATCTGGCGGTACGGCCCGGTTCGGTACTGACGGGTTCAACACGGCGTACGAGACAGGTGATACGGTCAACCTGCTTGGTAATATGTACGTCCTCGAACAGGCACAGCCGTTACTGCTTACACCGGTCCGGGAACAGCGGTTTTCCTCATTCAACACGTCCCGTATCACTGCCGACTACTATATGACACGGATGAAGAATTACATGTACAACACCACACAATACGACGAATCAACGAACTGGTCACAGGAATATGCAACAAACCAGTCCGTATGGGGAGACGTTGCAGAATCTCCCTGTGAATCACCGAGCCGCGATCCATACAAGACCGGAACGGCAAACACGTGGGGGCAGAGCGTGGACTTCCTTATGATCAACTTCGACGAACAGGGGCTAGAACACGGCCCAGCAAACTGTACGGACTACATCGAATTCGTCTATTTCGATCTGGACGGCAACGGAGCGTTCGATGAACCGGGAGAAGGACCGTACCAGCGCGGTGACACGGTGAACATCAACAGTCAGGACTACACAGTGTATCCATTTACAAACGGCAGCGGCACAGAACTGCAGGCTCATGGGCCACGTGTCGTTGGTGAGATACCGATAAGTGACGGTGCCGTCAGCGGACAGGGACGTGTAGCACTCTTGAACCGGAAGAACCTCGGTGACGACGATGTCTCCCTGATCCGGTCGATGCTCCTGTCAGAAACCGGTCAACGGTACTGGTATACAACACCGCGGACAATCGGTGACAGATCATTCAGTTACACCTATACCGGGCGAACAAACGGGGAAACACCTGAATACTACATGCTGGATACGATCTGGTGGTACGAATGATACCTGACAACGGGATGCCTGAAAATGGGGGTGCGGCACAGCGCAGTGGCCAGTTTTTCATCATCGCAACCGTTCTGATATCGGGCGCGTTACTGTTTATCGTCGTCATGCTCACCGCCACGGCAGATCTATCGTACACCGAGGCCATGTCACGGCACGATACCGGTCTCATGACTAATATCGCCAACCAGGTTCAGGACATGTGGTGGGACACGCGGTGGCAGTACCGGACAGGTGTCACAGTCGAGGAACAGGGAGCAGTCTTCCTCCCCTACGAACCTGTATCGATCGTGCTGCCGGCGAAACGTGGACAGGTGCGGGATGACTGCAGCGATATCCGTGTCATCCAGAACGGTCGGGAGATGCCGTGGAACGCGACGACCGGGTGCGACATCGATACATACCAGAGCGAGACCGATGCCGCCGCTCGCTACCCGTTTGACGAGGGTACTGGGCAGTGGGCAAACGACTCGACCGGGAACGGTTATCATGGCAGGTTACAGGGCAATCCCGTGTGGGCCGGTGGACGGTACGGGCACAGTCTCCGGTTCAACGGGGCGGGGGATCACGTACGGGTCCAGGACAATGACACGATGCTGGACATCCAGTCCACCGACTGGACCATTATGGCCTGGATCAACAAGGAACGTACAGAACAGGAAGGTATCGTATCGAAACCAGGATCGTTCTGGTTCTACGTGGACGACGATGGCCGTCTCCACATAGAACAGGGATACAGTCCATGGAACAGCACCTACAGCACGCCGGGCACCATCACGACAGGAGCGTGGCATCACGTGGCAGCGACATACAATGGTACACACGCCAGTCTCTACGTGGACGGTACGGAACAGGCAGAGGACCTGATAACGTTCCAGAACGCATCGAACAACCTGTATCTCGGGACCTGGAACGGGGCACTGCGAAACTGGACAGGCCGGATTGATGACGTTCGCCTCTACCCGCATACACTCCGGGACGACCAGATAGAAGGCATCTACCAGAACGGTATCGGTCTCAACATCTCGGTCACCCTCGACCCACTGGAAACCACAGACAACCTGTTCATCTACCACGGCAACCCGTTCGCACTTCCACCTGACTACCCGGAGATGACGGAGCCGACACCCGTGCCGAACAGACCCAGCGTCACCGACGTTGGCGTGCCCCGGGAACGCGACGAAATGCATCACAACCTAAAGCGGAACGTAGAACAGCTGGACGAGGCGGTCAGCCCCACCATCAACTACAGAGAATCACGTAACGGCTGCAGCCTCATCGAACTCCGGTCAACATTTGCCGTACTGGCCCGCGAAGCCTGTATCCCACCACAGCAATCCGGATCACCGCTCCCCTTCCTGGACTGACCGTCCGGTCACTGGAACGAGTCGATGAACGTAACCTCATCGTCCTCCAGTTCCAGCTGCCGGACGATGTTCTCCTTCCATTCCTCGTTCTCAAACAGGATCTGGAGCACCGGGATCATATCCGTCGCCTCGGACACGGAGACATGCGCATGCTCTCCAATCTTCTCCCCGATACTGTCCCGTTTCTTCCGGGCAGCCTTGCTCTGCCCCATCTGCCGGATACGTGACGGATAGCCGTACTTGGTCCATCCCTTGTACTTCTCATCCTTCGCCAGTGCAACGCCAACCGTCATGAACTCGTATATGTACTTCATCAACGCCCAGTCCTGCCGGCTCATCATCCGGCCCTTGAACACATCCGCCTTTGACAGACTGTCAAACGCATCAGCCACGTCCTCATCCTTCCCATACTCCTTCGGCACATTCTCCCGGATCCATTCAAATACTTCCTCATGGTCCTCGTCCAGACCTTCAGTCGCGTTCGACGCGTTCTGCGCTGTCGTCGTCTTGAATATAATTTTCAACGCCTCAAAGATATCACGCTCCGTCTCCCGGTACCCCAACGTCTTTACGTCCTCCTTTGTGACAGAGCCTTTCTGGGCCACGCTCTCCAGGTCGTTGATCGCGGACCGGAGATCACCGTCGGCACGGCGGGCGATCGACTTCAACGCACCGTCCTCGTACTCGACACCTTCCTCCTCGCAGATATCACGGAGCCGGGCCGCCACCGAATTCGTATGCACGTTCCCGAGTTCCACGACCTTGCACTTGTTCCGGATGGACTGCATCCCGGACGCGTACGCATCGTTCGCCGTCAAAATGATCGGGAACCGGGTCTCCTTCAGCACCTGGTTAATGATCTTCTTTCCACCACGGTCGCCCTTCCCCATGCCGTCAACTTCATCGACAAGAATCAGCTTCTGCTTCCCACTGAACGACATCTGCTTCGCGGCCTGCTCCAGCTTGTCCTGCACCTCCTGCTTGGTCCGGGCGTCGGAGGCGTTCGTCTCGAACACTTCACGGTCCAGGTCGTTCGCCAGTGCATGCACCAGCGACGTCTTCCCGGCACCCGGTGGGCCGTGCAGGAGCAGGCACATGTTCTTCTGGCCGCGCTCCCAGTTCTCCACCCACGCCTTGACCTCCTTTACCGTCTTGGAACTGCCCTTGAACTCGCTCAGGGTGTCCGGCCGGTACTTCTCAGTCCACATCACAGTTCACCTCGGCGTTGTCGCAGAAGCGACAGCTTCGAGTCCAGATACTGGAGGTGTCCAGTATCTGGTCGTAGATGCGGCAGCGTCGAGTCCAGATTTTCGACACCTCCGGTTTCAGGTCGTGTAAGTGATAGGGTACGTGTCCGCATCGGATACAGGATGGCATCTTGAGCATTAAATAGCCCACAGGTGGTACAGACTGCTCCACGTGTACCGTGCAGTCCCGTCGTAGCGGTAGCGTTATATATCGGACTTCACAACACGACTCATGTATGGAACAACGGCAGATGATACTGCTGTTTGCGGCGGTCGGGATTATACTGATCGTTGTGGCCGTGGTATTTACCAGCGGAGTACTTTCGGCATCTCCCGCGGAGGAGACGTACAGTGGGGAGGTGCAGCGTGAACTGCCGGACACTGCGACGCCAGGCGAAGCAGTCACGGTCCGTCTGCATTTCGACCTCCCGGAATCCGCGGATGTTACCGTGGAGGAGACGATACAGTTTGAAGGAGAGACGGTCATGGAAACCCGGTCAGTTCCGGCGGCAGAAGATAATACCATTTTCTATCAGGTGTCCGTCCCGGAGAACGCACAGGGCAGTATTACGTTCTCAGGGACAGCCACCGTACCTGAAACGTCCTTCCCTGTTACCGGGGATGATACGGTGCAGGTATCCGCTCAGCCATGAACTATGTCTCTTACCGGGAAACTAATTTAATACAGCGAGTAGTACAGTGATACGCGTTGTTATGATACACATGTCCGCTGACGTACGTACCGGTACATACTTCCGCATATCTGGGTTGCTGATTGTCTTTCTGGTGCTTCTCGTCATGGCGGGTACGGCCAGTGGTGCACCGACGGTCTCTAATCCTGATCCAGCGAACAACAGCACAGTATCGGAAAACAGTAATGACGAGATACAGCTCAGTGTGGATGTGGACCACTCGAATAACACGGAGACTGTGAACGTCACGTTCTACGACAGTAACGACGACTATCTTGGCCATGAGACTGCAACTACACAGGGCCAGGGAGGGACAGCCAGTGCCCAGTATGGTGGACTTACAGACGGTGTCCTGTACAACTGGTCCGTGGTCGCAGAGGATGAGAGCGGGAACACCACAAACAAGAGGTACCGCTTCCAGTACGGTACCAACGATGCACCACGGAGCAGCAACCCAACGCCCAGCGACGGCGGGTCGTCATCGAGCGATCCGACGAACGTCTCGGCGGATGTGGACGATCCAGAAGGTGACAGCTTTGACTGGACGATCCAGGATGGAAACGGGAATCAACTGGCTAACGGTACCGTGCCCGGTGGGGGCCCGGCCCGTGTTGATGCAGACTACGGCGGACTTACCCCCGGAAACACGTACCAGTGGACCATCATCGCAGACGACGGTAACACGCAGAACAGTACCACGTACAGTTTCACTTACACGAATAACGGGCCGTCAACGTCCAACAACTACTCCAACTCGGGGTGGCAGGACAGTCCACAGGCCATCGAACTCCAGTGCACTGACAGCGAGTCGTACTGCCAGCAACTGGACTGGACGCTGACAGGTTCCGGCGGCACCGTTCTCGACAGTAACACGGTGACCGGAAGCAGTGACCCCTTGACGGATAACGTTGTCATCGGTGACGGTGCGAACGAGGACGGCACGCTGGATCTCGGGTACCGCGGTGAGGACTCGGACGGTATCCAGGAATCATGGAACAACCTGACCGTCAAGATCGATCTGGATGATCCCAGTACCAGCATCCCTGGCGACAGTCAGTGGCATGACGATGATATCACAAAAAGTATCAGTGACTCCGATAGCACGTCCGGCGTCAGTTCGTGTACGTATCAGACCAAAGACGGGAGTAGCGCCTGGACTGGGAACAAATCCCGCACCTGTAACAGTGACCTGACCGTCACCATCGGCGAACAAAACTCCAGCGAATGCACCACCGAAGGCAGCGACGCCTGCGGCATCCGCGTCTGGACCACCGACCAGGCAGGCAACACCGACCACGACCAGGCGTTCTACAACATCAAATATACGGAGATTGATATCAACGACAACTACACCGACACAGGGTGGAAGAACAGTCCACAGGCAGTGCAGATCACGTGCGATGATGGTGGCCGGGACTGTGCGCAGATCGACTGGCGGATCAACGGCGGCACAATCAC